>SKQI01000277.1 GCA_007119095.1 Wenzhouxiangella sp.
CAACTCCAGGTAGAATTGGCCGCCACCGACAAGGCCATTCGCGAGACCTGGTTCCCGAAGTGAAAACCTTCCTTTGCCACTGCGGCAATCAGCTGTATTTCGAAAACGTCCAATGCCTGGCCTGCGGTCGCAAGCTGGGCTTTTTGCCTGACGTATTGACCCTGTCGGCGCTGGAACCGGCCGGTGACAATCTGTTTCGCGCCCTGGCGCCGGAAGCGCAGGACCGACTGTATCGACCCTGCCACAATTACAGCCACGAGGACGCCTGCAACTGGATGGTACCGGCCGACGAGCCCGACGCCTTTTGCCAGGCCTGCCGCCTGAATGAAGTCATCCCCAACCTCGACAAGCCCGGCAACCGCACCCTGTGGATCCGCATCGAGCAGCGCAAGCGGCGCCTGGTGTACGATCTGCGCCGCCAGCATTTGCCGGTGCTGCCGCGCAGCAGCCATCCGGGCACGGGCCTGGGCTTTGCCTTCCTGGAGGACCACCCGGAAACAGAAACACTGGAGTTCAGCGACCACGTCAACGACAACCCGATCATGACCGGTCATGCTAACGGCCTGATCACGATCAACATCGCCGAGGCCGACGACGTCGAGCGCGAGCGCATGCGCGTCCAGATGAACGAAAGCCAGCGCACCCTGCTCGGTCATTTTCGGCATGAAAGCGGCCATTATTACTGGGACCGGCTGGTTGCCGGCGGCCCTTATCTGGGCCGGGTGCGGGAGCTGTTTGGCGACGAGCGCATCGACTATGGCCAGGCGCTGGAGCGCTTCTACAATGACGGGCCGATGCCGGACTGGCAATCGCGCTTCGTCAGCGCTTATGCCAGCTCACACCCCTGGGAAGACTGGGCCGAGTGCTGGGCTCACTGGCTGCAAATCAACGACACCCTGGAGACCGCGGCAACTATCGGCTTGGCGCCGGTCGAGTCCATGCAGGCGGACCTACGTGATCGCATCGACCACTGGATTCGGCTGGCTGGTCATATCAACCTGCTCAATCGCTCGCTGGATCAGCCCGACCCTTACCCCTTTGTCCTGTCGCCACCGGTTATCGACAAGCTGGCCCTGATCGACGAAATCATCGCCAACAGCGGCTTTACCGAGTGAAGGAAAACTACTCCCAGTCGAATCTGGGCAGCTCGGCAAACAAACGATTCAATCCTTCGGCCCAGGACCGGCTCAAGGCGCCCAGGTAGGCATCATCGGCGTCAAAGAACAACCGCCGCTCCGGGGTCAAGGCGACGCTGCGATACAGCAGCAGTTCGATCGGCGGGCCCACGCTCAAGTTCGAGCGCATCGAGGCATCCATCGACAACATGGCACAGCGCCCGGCCCGCTCCAGACTGACGTCCGATCGGATCATGCGATCGAGAATGGGCTTGCCGTACTTTGTCTCGCCAATTTGCAGAAACGGCTTGGCCCGGGAGGCGGCGATATAGTTGCCTTGGGGATAGATCAGAAAGGCTTCATGGGGCTGCCCCTGGATCTGGCCGCCAAGAATGAACGAGGCCTCCATCATGCCGCTGGCCTGCTCGGCCTGGCCGGAAAAATCGCTCTGCACCTGCTGACTGAGCTCGCCTACATAGCGCGCCACTTCGTCCAGGTGAGGAATGCTGTTGAGATTGCGATCTGCCCCCACCAGGTCCCGCTCCAGGCGCGTGGTCACCGCCTGGGTGGTCGCGAGGTTGCCGGCCGACAGCAACACCATAAAGCGATCAGCCGCGGTATCAAACACGTGCATCTTTGAATACACGCTGACATCATCAACGCCGGCGCTGGTGCGCGAGTCAGAACACAATACCAGGCCAGTTTCAACCCGGATGGCCACGCAGTAGGTCATGCGATTCCTGCAGAACTGAATCGACAGATTATAGTCCGCTCGTCAGCCGCGCACCGACACTTCCTGCCCCGGACGCAGCCGCTCGTTGCCGCGGACCACGACCTTGTCACCGGCCTGAATCGGCCCTCGCACCTCGATCCACTCACCCTCGCCGATACCGGTGGTGACGCGAATGCGCCGGGCCTTGTTTTCATCGTCAACGATGAATACGGCAATGCCGTCACCGCGCAACACCAGCGCATCGCGCGGCACCGCCAGCACCTCGCGCACATCGGCCGTCGGAATGGTCACACGCACGGTCTGGCCGACCGGCAGAAAAGCATCCACATCCAGCCGGAGCTCGAAAACATGGCGCGACTCATCGCCAACGCTGACCACGGTTCTGACTGGCGCCTGATAGGCCTCATCAAGGCCGGCGACAATCGCCAGCTCATCTCCCGGGCGAACGAAGCGGTAGTAGTTCAGCGGCGCGCGCGCCACCACTTCCAGGCTTTCCGGATTGACCAGTCGCACGACCTGGGTGCCGATGGACACCCGCTCACCGGCCTGGGTCCTGCGCTCGGCGACCACGCCCGGGAACGGCGCCCGGATTTCGGTCCGCTCAAGCTGATCTTCGACCTGACTCAAGCGGCTGTTGACCACGGCCAGGTCGGAAGCGGCAATATCGCGCTCGGAGCGGGTCTGCTCGATCTGGCTTGCAGCCGCCAGATTGGTCTCGGCCAGACGCTCGAAGCGCACCAGCTCAGCCTCCAGGAAATTCAGGCGAGCACGGGCACGGGCCACTTCGGCGGCGAGCTCCTGGGCCCGCAGGCGCAGGTTGGTATCCTCGACACGGGCAATCACATCCCCCTCGTCGACGCGCGTGCCAACGTCGGCCACGCTGATCAAGCGACCGTCAACCTCGGCCGACAGGAAGGCATCGGATCGCGACACCACGGTGCCGGCGACTTGCATCGTCGGCGACATGGCCGTGACCCGGGCCTCGCCGATCTCGACAATCGATGCCCCACCCCACTGCGCGTGCACGCTGGCTGACGCGACCAGAACGGCAACCGCCGCCAGGACTTTGAAACGATTCATTACTAGGCTCCTCATGCCGGTACCACCTCGCCGCTCACGGACGGTACCTTTTCTTCGTTGACCCGCAGCAGGCTGGGCAACAGAATCAGGGTAAACAGGGTCGACAGCGCCATGCCGCCGACAATCACCGCCGCCAGGCCGCGGTAAAGCTCGGTCCCGGCACCAGGTAGCAGCAGCAGCGGCAACATGCCGAACAGGCTGGTGAACGTACTCATCAAAATCGGCCGCAAACGCAATCGCACGGCCTGCTCGACGGCATCCCTGCGGCCCATGCCTTCGCGTTCGCCATCGCGAGCCCGATAGACCAGCAGGATGGCGTTGTTGACCACCAGGCCAAGCAGAATCACGAACCCGATCATGGTCAGCATGTCCATGGCCTGGCCGGTCACAGCACCCACCAGTCGCAGCGCCAGGATTCCACCGACGGTAGCCATGGGAATGGTCAACAGCACCAGGATGGAGTCCCGGAACGATCGGAACAGGGCCGAGATCAGCAGGTAGAGAATGATGATGGCCAGGACAAAGCTGCCGGCCAGGTTGCGCAATGTCTCGCCCAGGGCCTCGGCTGTACCGCGATAGGTAATCACGCCATCGGTGGGCAGAACCGCGCGGATCTGCGGCTCAACTTCGGCCTGCAGTATTTCGATCGCGGTTTCCATGGGCATGCCGGCCGGCGGTGTGACCTGAAGTGACAGGGTCCGGCGTCGGTCGATACGACGAATCTGGTTGGGGCCTGCCGTCTGCTCCAGCCGGGTCAACTCGCCCAGCGTCGCAACCCGGCCGGACGGCGTTGAAACTGGCATCGCCATGAGTTCCTCCGGCGTCAACCAGCGCTCACCGCGCAATATCACATCCAGCCGACGATCACCATCGAAGTAATCGCCGAGGAAGGCACCATTGCCCAGAGCGCGTATCAGGGTTGCGACATCGTTGCGGGTCCAGCCCAGCTCGGCAATGCGGCGATCATCGGGCACCAGTCTTAGTTCAGGTTCCGACAGATCCAGGCCAGGCTGCGGCCGGACACTGGCCTGCGGCATGGCCCGGCGAATCGCTTCGAAGCCGACCTGACCGGCGTCGAGCAGGTCTTCGAAGTCAGCGGCCTGCAAGTCGACATCGATACGACGGCCACCGCGGCCACCGAAGATCGGCGAGCGGTTGGCAAAGCCGACCGTATCCGGCAGGTCGGCCAGGAATTCCCGGTTGACGACCTCCAGCAGCTGATCGACCTCGTTGTCATTCTCGGCTCGCACGCCCATGAACGCGCCGGTACCAAAAAAGCCTAGGAAAGCATTGAAAATACGAGGTTCCTTTTCACCTTCGATATAGGGCAGCATGCGCTGGTTGATGACATCAATCAGCTCGCGCTCAGCCGTATCCGGCCCAATGCCCGGCGGGGTCTGAATGAACCCGAAAATGAAGTTGCGCTGCCCTTCAGGCAAGTAATCGGCCGGCGGCAAAAGCAGCACCGCCACCAGCACGGGCACGGTGGTCAGACCTGCAATCCAGCTCCAGCGCCGACGCGGCGTATCGGTCAGGCGCATGACCATGGCGGTGGCCTTTTGCCACCATTCCTGATGGCGGTCAACCAGCTTTTCTTCCCCCAGCAAGCGGTAGCTGGCCGTGGGCAGGACAACGATGGCGACCAGCAGCGAGCAGACGATGGCGGCAGCGATGACTACGGCCAGGTCGGCAAACAACTGGCCGGCCTCATCCTGCAAAAAGATGACGGGCAGAAAAATGGCCACGGTTGTAGCGGTGGAGGCCAACAAGGCACCCCAGACCTGGCCGGTACCGCGATCCGAGGCTTCCAGGGGTTCTCGCCCCATTTCGCGCTGTCGGACGATATTTTCAAGCACGACAATGGCCGCATCCAGCACCATCCCCGTAGCGAAAGCCAGTCCGGCGAGGGAGATGACATTGAGCGTGCGGCCCACGCCATCAAGCACCATGAACGAAAAACACAGGCATAGCGGAATGGCCAGAGCCACCATCATGGTGGCGCGCAGCTTGCGGAAAAAGAACCACAGCACCAGTACGGCCAGGCTCATGCCCAGCAGGAGGTTCGTCGCCACCATCCGAATGGACTGGCGAATGTAGATGGTGTCATCGGACACCTGGACGATGTACAAACCGGCCGGGCGCAGATGAGAATCTTCCAGATCAGCAATGGTGGCGCGCAGCTCGGACATCACTTCAAGCACGTTGACGCCCGGTTCGGCAATCACATTCATTGAAATGGACGGACCCGCATTCTGGGTCATCACCCCGGTGCCGTCGCGCATCACGCGTTCAACGGTAGCAACATCGCCCAGAAACACCGGTCGGCCGTCGCGCCAGTCCAGCACCAGGTTCTGCAGGTCGGCAATCCGGTATTGGCCGGCAAAACGCAGCGTGTACTGCCGTCGCCCGACCTCCTGGAAGCCGCCCGAGATATCTGCATTCTGGCCAAGCCGCTGGCCAATCCGGGTCAGATCGATGCCGATGGCTGCGGCGCGGTAGGGATCGAAGGTAATTCGAACCTCAAACGGGCGCCCCCCGCGCGGGTTGGCCGACGACACGCCGGGTATCCGTTCCAGGCGCTCCTTGATAATCTCGTCAACGAAATCCTGATACTCGATGATCGGACGATCGTTGCCCGGCAATGGTCGGATGGAAAACCAGGCGATGGTGTCGCCAAACTGGTCGGAGCCTACCCGAACCGTGGGTTCTGTTGCATCAGCCGGGTAGCGCTGCACCTGGTTGAGACGGTTGATAACCTCGATCAAGGCACGATTGATATCTGCATCGACACCGAACTCCAACGAAATCGAACCCCGGCCCTGGCTTGCAGTCGACTGCATGCGCTGCAAGCCAGGCACGTCGCGCAGCTGGTTTTCCTGCGGTTCGATAATTTCGGATTCGATTTCGGCCGGCGATGCTGCACGCCAGCCGGTTGAAATATTGATCGACGGACGATCGATATTCGGCGTCATCTGCACAGGCAAACGGGACAGACTGATCAGCCCGAATATGACCAACAGAATACAGCCGACGGCAACGGCGACTGGATTACCCAGCCCGAGGCGAGTTAGCGGCACAAATGAATCTCCTCTCCAGACGCGCGCAGGGTAACCGGGCTGCGTGCGCATATCGTCAAGCTTGCTGTCATCACAGTTGTGACCGTACCGAGCAGCATTAGTGCCTGCGAATGACGGGAAAGATCATCACTGAAAGCGCGACTTTCATCACAGGATCGGGTAATGTATTAGCCAGACGGCATGCGGGCTTGATAATAAAGGACGGATCGGAGGCAGACTCCGAGACCATGGAATCCAGGAGGGTGCCGGTCCGTGCAGGCCGTTGAAATCATCACCGCGGTTCAAATCGCTCAGGCGGTATTCAGCCTGATTCTGGCGGCATTGCTGCTGTCATTCCTGACCGCGTTCAAACACCGTTTCCTCAGACACTGGGCGTTGAGCTGCCTTGCCATGTCCCTGTACCTGGGCTCGGCGGCAATCATTGCATCGGGACTTGCCATCAATGGCCTTGATCCGAACCTGCGCCTGGCCCTGTCGATGTTCTCACTGGCCATGGCTTACCTGCACGTACTGTGGCTGATGATGGGTGCCTGGGAAGCCGTCACCGAACGCCAGATACCTCCTGTTTTGAACATCGTGCTGGTGCTGATGATGGCCGGGATCGGCATCGCCAGCACGCTGGTCCTGCCGTTCTCGGCCGAAGCTGCCGCGCTGCGCAACCTGGTACGCTTTTCCCTGCTACACGCGGTAACAGGCATAGCGTTTGCGGTAACCGCCATCATGCTGTGGCGCTCGCTGCGATCGACCGGCATGTTCAGCGCCGGTATGGTCCCGCTGGCCTTTGCCGCCTATGCTGCCTACATGCTCTATGTCAGCGGCATCAGCACCTGGATGACGCTGCACAATGAATTCCTCGACCACGCCCGTTTCCTGGGTCTGATAGGCTTCGTGCTGCAAGTATTGATCGGCTACAGCATTGTCATCTGGCTTCTGGAAATCGAGCGCAGGCGCAGTGCCCGGGCGCTCAACCAGGCTGAAAGCGCACAACAACGGCTCGTGCACTTTCGCATGCATGATCCGGCCACCGGACTGCCGAATCGCCGGCAGCTGCAGGACCAGCTCGCGACCGAGGTCAGTTTGGCCTCGGCCAAGCACAGCCGGGTCGCCGTCCTTGCCATTGGGGTCCACCGATTCAAGGTCATCAGTCAGGCCCTGGGTTGGCATGAGACTGACCGGATGATGCGCAAACTGGCCGAACGCCTGACTCAGCGCCTGCCCGTTGATGCCTTTTTGGGAAGAGCCGGCGAACGCGACTTTGTTGCAGTACTTCCCAATGTCGGCAATCGGCAGCGGGCGATTGAAAAATGCCGACAGGCGCTGTCGGTGGCATCTGAGCCCCTGGTGCATCATGGTCAGGAGTTGTTTCTGGCCTTGAGCGGAGGCATGTGTTTGGCGCCCGATGATCAGATCGATGCGGTGGCCCTGATTGATCTGGCCCAGCATGCCCAGATGCAGGCGGTGGCCAGTGGCCAGCAGCTGGCTATCCATCAGAGCCGCCATCTCGACAGCCAGCCACATAATTTGATCAGACTCGAACAGGAACTCAGAACCGGTGTCCGCGAAAACCAGTTTCAGCTCTACTTCCAGCCGCTGGTCAGCATCCGACAACGGCGGGTAACCGGCTTCGAGACGCTGCTGCGGTGGAACCACCCGCAGCGCGGCCTGTTGACGCCGGGCACGTTCCTGCAGCAAGCGGTTCGCCTGGGCATCCTTGATGAACTGGAAGATCAGATTCTCTTTCAGGCCATGAGCCAGCTGCACGAATGGCAGAATGACCTGGCTGTCCCCCGAGTTACCGTCTCCATCAATCTGTCTGCCCAGCGTTTTCAGCAGCCGGACCTGGCCGGCAAATTGGCCGCCATGTGCGAAGAGATGAAAGTGGATCCAACCGATCTGCACCTGGAAATCACCGAGAGCACCGCGATGCAGGATTTCGAGGCTGGGTTGACCACCATCTCGCAGCTGCGCGACCTGGGATGCAAGATCTGCCTTGATGATTTCGGCACTGGCTACAGCTCGCTTTCGCACCTGAGAAGGCTACAGGTCGACTACGTCAAACTTGACCGCAGCTTCATCGTCAACCTCGAGCGCGACCACCACGAACGGGCGATGACCCGGGCCATTGTCGACTTGATCCACAGCCTTGGCATGACGGTGCTGGCCGAAGGCGTGGAAACACGACAGCAGCTGGGCTACCTGATTCAGTGCCGGGTGGACGTCATCCAGGGCTTTCTGATGGGCAAACCACGCCCCGCCCAGGCCTATCGTCGAGCATTGCTGGAACCCGATCTGCTCATGCGGGAGGCGGTGTCGGAAAGTCAGCGCGGATCTGAGCAATCTGCTTGATTCGCTCTCGGCGCATGGCCTCGGCGATCGCCGGACCGGTCAAGCCCTCAGCAACGAAACGCCGCGCACTGACATCCGCTGCGGCGGCATGTGCAAGGCCCAGGAAGTCGGCCTGGGGATAGGGGTCATCCTCCAGACCCAGGCGCCCGCGCTGATCGGCCTTGCAAGCCAGAATAAACTCTTGCAGGCACTCCGGTCGCCGCCAGGCATCCAGCTGGCTGAACAAGCGCTCGACTGTCGCGGCTTTCAGATTCAGGGCGCGATGACAATGCAGATGAAATTCACCGACCTTCATGGCCAGATCGCGGCAGGCATTGGGCACCGCCAATCGTTGACAGACCTCGGCGATGGGTTTCAAGCCCCGTTTTTCGTGACCGCGGTGCGACGGCCACTCATCTTGCGGAGTCAATGCCTTGCCCAGGTCGTGGACGAGGCAGGCAAAGCGCACAGCCAGGGGCGCTTTCAATCGAGCAGCCTGATCCAGCACCATCAGGGTATGACGGCCGCTATCGATTTCGGGATGGTACTTCGGTGGCTGGGGCACGCCAAACAGGGCATCGACTTCGGGCAGAATGACGGCCAGCGCACCGACCGAACGCAACACTTCGAAAAAGCGTGAGGGCTGATCATGCATCAGCGCCCGCTGCATCTCCTGCCAGACACGTTCCGGCACCAGGTGATCGACTTCACCCTCAGCCACCATTTGCCGGCAAAGCGCCTTGGTCTTTTCGGCGATAGAAAAGCCAGGGAAGCGGGTCGCGAACCGGGCCAGACGAAGGATGCGCACCGGGTCCTCCCGAAAGGCCGGACTGACATGGCGCAGCACCTCCTGCTGCAGATCCATCCTGCCGTGGAAGGGATCAATCAGCGCGCCATCAGGCGCCAGCGCCATGGCGTTGACGGTAAGATCGCGGCGGGCCAGGTCTTGCTCAAGCGTGACATCGGCCCCGGTATGGAAGACGAATCCGTGGTAGCCGCGCCCGGACTTGCGCTCGGTTCGGGCCAGGGCGTATTCCTCGTGAGTGGCCGGATGCAGGAACACCGGGAAGTCACGCCCCACCGGCCGGAAGCCGCGCCTGACCATCTCCTCGGGACTTGTTCCAACCACCACGAAATCACGGTCGGGTGCCGGCAGACCGATCAATTGGTCGCGGACCGCGCCGCCGACCTGATAAACCTCCAGCCCTTCAAGCAGAGGGTCGTTGGCCCGCTCAATCACCCTGGTCTCTACTCGCTTGCAGCTTGCCGCCGCTTTTGCCGCCTAGCCAGGTCGGTGCCAGCTCGCCCATGCCCCAGGGCTCAATGCCGAGACGCAGAAACCCGTTGTCCACACAGACGCTGTCCAGCAACAACGATTTGAAGTTGTCGCTGGAAAAAGGTTTGCCCGGGACGAGATTGAAGGTCAGTCCCTGCAAGCGACCGATCGGATCCGGCAAGCCCACTACCAGCCGCTTCAGCCCCAGCTGG
Source organism: Wenzhouxiangella sp. (assembly GCA_007119095.1). GTDB lineage: Bacteria > Pseudomonadota > Gammaproteobacteria > Xanthomonadales > Wenzhouxiangellaceae > Wenzhouxiangella. The sequence goes on from SKQI01000277.1 coordinate 9,819, forward strand.
TCACGCAGCCAGGCGACCAGTTCCTTCAGGCTCCAGACTTCGCTGCCACACAGCTCGTAGGTTTCGCCGGCGAGTTGCCCGGCGGCAATGACTCGAGAGAACGCCTCGACAACGTCCCCGACATAGACCGGCGCAAAGCGGGCAGTCGGCCTTGCCAGCGGCAGCACCGGCGAGATCTTGAGCAGCGTGGCAAAACGGTTCAGAAAGCTGTCATCGGGGCCGAAAATGGTCGAAGGCCGGAAGATCGCCGTATCCATCAGCCCGTTGCTCTGCGCCTGCCGCACAAGCTCCTCGCCTTGGCCGCGCGTGACCAGATAATGGCTACTGCCTTCCCCGGCGTTGATCGAACTCATCTGGATCATCTGGGCAACGCGAGCGGCCTCGCAGGCAATGATGATTTTTTCGACCAGCTCGACATGAGCTCGCCGGAAACCCTTGCCGCCAAAGCCGCGCTCGTTAAGAATGCCGACCAGGTTGATCACCATGTCATGACCTTCAACGGCGGCGGTCAGCGACTCTAGGTCGTAAGGCCTGCACTGCAGGATACGCACACCCGGCACGATGGCCAGATGGCGGGCCGCTGGCGCGTAGCGGGTGGCGACCGTGACTTGATGACCATCGGCAGACAAGCGCCGGACCAGGTGACCACCAACGAAGCCCGACCCACCCAGGATGAAGATCTTTTTCTTGCTCACGTTTTTTGGCCCGGCGATATAAACAGATTCGATTGTACCGTCAGTGCGTGCAGGTGAAGCCCTGGTCACTCAGTGCCAGGGTCGGCAGGATATTGGCACGCAAGACCTGCGGCGACCGCTGCATCTGCCATTCATAAAGCGTGGCGAACGCCAGCACCCGCGGCACATAATCGCGCGTTTCGAAAAACGGCAACGTTTCCAGCCAGACATCCGGCTCCGTCTCGGGTCGGCTATCGCGCCAGCGGGCCAGCGCATTGATGCCGGCATTGTAGGCAGCGGCCACGTCGATCCAGGCATTGTCGTAGCGCTCCTGCAGCTCCCCCAGGTGAGCAACACCCAGCGGAATATTGAGCGCTGGATTCATCAGGTCGCCCTGGCCGTTGTAGGGCAGGCTGTGACGACGGGCAACCGCCGAGGCCGTGCCGGGCATGAGCTGCAGCAACCCCCTGGCACCCGCCGGCGACAGGGCATCCGGCTGCATGGCCGATTCGGCTCTCATCAGGCCGTAGACCAGGGCCGGGTCCACATTCCAGCGCTGGCTGGCGTATTCAACCCGGGCTTTTTCAATCATCGGAAAACGCCAGGGATAGGCGCGCATGCTGCCGGCGTTGCCCAGGGCATGGATGGCGCGATCATGCCATTGATGCGCAGCGGCCAGCAGGGCGGCCTGGCGCAGTTCATCCTGACTGAGCCGCTGAGCGACGCGAATCCAAGTCCTCCGCCCATGGCCGTTCAAGCCCACTTGCCACAGCTCCAGCGCGCGTTCGAACTCGGCATCTCGCAGCAGACGGCGCTGGATGGCACTGTCGGCTTTCAACTCCTCGCTGCAAACGGTCAGGTCCTGACCCAGCCTGGAGGCAGCCAGAAACCCGTAATAGTTGGCCTCGGAAGCCAGGCTGGCATAGGCCAGGGCAGCTTCGGGTCTATTCAGGGCCGCCAGCGCCCGACCGCGCCAGTACCGCCAGCGCGGTCGGGCTTGCTCAGTCAATGACATCGACTGTATCGAGTCAAGCACGGTCTCCCATTGGCCATGCGCGAGACTGGCTCGCACCCGCCATTCCAGCATCTGCTGATCGATCAGCACCGGTGCCAGATCGCTGATCGCGTCCAGTGCGCCAGCATCGAGGGCAACCGCCCGGTAAAGCGCAATTTCTCGGCGAATCCGGCCCTGCTGCTCAGCGGGCCATGAGAAGTGAGCTTGCAACAGCCGCCACGCAGACTCGGCCCGTTCCCAGTCGGACCTTGCCAGCCTGATCAAACCGGTTTCGACGATCAGCCGGGATTGCTCATGATCCTGCCAACGCCGGGCTTCACGCAAGGTCGGGTAAAGCTGGGTCTGCAGACTTAACCAGCGATCAGCCCAGAAACGCCGATCCTGATCCAGGTAGCGACGCAGATATCGGGCCATCCCGGTTTCGCCGGCGCGCAGGGCCAGATGAAAACGTTGCCAGGCAAGGTCAGGCGTCAGGTACCCCTGGCGTCGCCACCAGGCAAACGCCGGGTCGCAAGCCCGGTGCTGAGACTGACCGACAAGCCAGAGCGATTCGACCTTGGTCGCCAGCCCCTCGGTGCGCCCGGCAGCCAGGTCAGCCCGCGCCAGGTGACATTGGACTTCGGCATTGCCCGAGCCACGACCGTGCCGGACCAGGGTCTCGTACTCACCACGCCTGGCCAGGCTGCGCAACCAGGCCAGCTCCAGCGCACTGGCAAAACTCCAGTCGCGATGACGCGCGAGGAACTGTTCAACGACCACTTCCGGCACCTGATCTATGCGCTGGCGCAGCAGCTCGAATTCCAGAAATGGCGTCAGCGGATAGTCGCGCAGATCAAATGCCGCCTGGAGCACCGTCGCCTGGTCGCCCCGAGACGCCGCCGCCCAAGCCGCCTTGAACTGCTCACGCTGCTGGGCGCGATCTGAAGAAGCCTGGTCAACGCCAGTCGCCGCGGCTGACCCCAGGAAAAGCGAAAAAACAAGCGCCGCCCCGACCAGTCCGCCGCGCGCCCAACCAAGGCTTGCCATCATGTGCCAATATACTCCGCCATCCCGATTCATCTTGCGCCCTTTGACCGTTTCCGACAAGTGCTGTTCACCCTGATTCTGCTGTTGCTGACCGGATTACTGGCCGGTGTCCTTGCCGGGCTGCTGGGCATTGGTGGCGGCCTGGTGATCGTCCCCGCCCTGACCTGGATTTTGCTGACCCAGGGCGCCAGTCCGGACGTTGCCGTTCCGATGGCCGTGGCCACTTCCCTGGGCACCATGCTGATGACGTCGGCCAGCGCGATCTGGTTCCATGACCAGCGCGGCGGCGTCGACTGGCCCTGTGTCGGCCGGCTCGCACCGGCCGTTGGCATCGGCGCCCTGATCGGTGCCTGGCTGGCGGTACTCATGCCTGGCATTTGGCTGGCGCGGGTGTTTGCCGTCATTGCCGGCCTGATCGGTTTGCGCATGTTGTTGGCGGCGGCAACCGGGGTAGCCACACGCAAACCCTGGCCGCGTGGCTGGTACCTGTTTGGCCCGCTGATCGGGGCTGTCTCGGCCATGATCGGCATCGGCGGCGGCAGCTTCAATGTCCCTTACCTGGCACGCAATGGCTACCCCATGGTTCGGGCAGTGGCCATCGCTTCAACCTGCGGTTGGCCGATCGCGCTCGGCGGGGTTGTCGGCTTCCTCGTTCTGGGAAGCGGGGCAGCGTCACAGCCCTACAGTTGGGGCTACATCTACCTGCCAGGCCTGATTGCCATTGGCCTGGCCGGCATGCTAGGTGCGCCTGCTGGTGTCGCTCTGGCCCATCGTCTGCCGCAGCAGCGACTAAAGCGTGTGTTTGGACTGGTCCTGATTCTGGTCGCCTTGCGGATGGCCTGGTAACGCAACCGTGCCATCCAGATTGACCGTCATCGCCAGGGGCCGGTGATCTGAATAGGTGACCGGCAGCACTTCCAGGCTGGCGATGTTCATTCGCGGCGAGACCAGGATGTGATCGATGGCGCGCTGAGGGTCCCAGGATGGAAAGGTCAGAATGCCCTGATCTGGGATGATCAAACCGGCCTGGTCGCAGAATTCGAGCAGTTCCCGGGAGCGCGGCCCCGTATTCAGATCACCCATGGCGACAACGTTCGGATAGTCACGCACCAGCCGGGCCACGTAACGCAGCTGCTGAGAACGGGCACGACGGCCCAGGGCCAGGTGCAGAATCACCAGCCACAGCGCCTGCGGACCTTCTCCATAGCGCACAAACATGGCGCCGCGACCGGGAATAGCGCCCGGCAGCTTGTGTTCTTCGATAGCGCTGGGCCGAATCCGGCTCAGCAGACCGTTGCCGGCATGAGCCAACACACCGACCTTGCGGTTCCCCTGGTGACTCCAATGCTCGAAGGCGGCGTGGGTGGCCAGGTACTTGGCCTGGTTGAGAAAGCCTGATCTCAGGCTGCCGCAGTCGACCTCCTGCAAGGCAACAATGTCGTACTCGGCGACCAGTTCCGCGATGGCATCTAGATTTGCGATGCGCTGGTTGTTGGGCAGCACTTGCCGCCAACTGGAGGTCAGGTAGTCCCGGTATTTGCCCGTCGTCGTGCCTGCCTGGATGTTGTAACTAAGCAGCTTGAGCTGCTGCTTGTTCGACGCCGGGGGCGCGGCCTGATCAGTCGATGCCACGCTTACTCCGAGGCAGCCTCGGCATTGTCCTCGTGATCTTCGCCGTTTGCCTCGTCCAGCCCAAGTGCCTCGACTTCGCGGGCGACAAGATAGTCAACCACTTCCATCATCGCCTGGTAGGACTCGAAGCCGTTGGGAGTCACGCGCCATTTGCCCTGAACAATCATGGTCGGCGTGCTGCGAACACCCAAGCGACCAATCGTGCTCCGATTGCGGCCCATCTGGGACTCGACGGCGAACGATTCGGCGGTGCTGATGAATGTCTGCGCATCGACACCGAACTCGGTGTAAATGCCAGCAATGTCCTCGAAGTTGCGGATCTGGCGCCGTTCATCGTGCAACGCCTTGAAAACGGCTTCGTGCGCGTCTTCGCCCAGTCCCAGGACCTGAGCCGTGTAGTAGGCCCGCGCAAACAGATCCCAGCCGCGTTGCAAGCCGACCGGCAAACGCGAAAACGCAACATGATCCGGCGCTTCACTTTCCCAGCGCGCAATGATCGGATGAAAGTTCCGGCAGGCAGGGCATGGATAGGCAAATGCCTCGATCACTTCGACCCGGTCAGAAGGTACGGAGACCGGCGTACCGATACGCTGATAGTGCTCTCCTTCCACGAACGTAGCCGCCGAGACAGGCAAAGCAATCAGTGCGGCGAGTCCGGCCAGTGCTGCAATCAGTTTCATTTCAAGCCTATGTCAGTTGACCAAAAGGTAGTGCTAAAGACCGTCACCAGCCTGATCAGTTCCGCCCTGCCGCGGGGAAGCGTGCCGCGTGCAGGCCCTCCATGTAAGAGCTGACCGCTTCGATTTCCTCATCGGTCAGCCTGGCAGAGACGCCCACCATGATCAGGCTATACATGTCGTCATCGCCGTTGTGCTCGCCGGCGCGATAGCGGCGCAGCCGATCCGCCGAGTAGTCGGCATGCTGGGCACGCACCACCGGATAATGGGCGCCGACAATGCCTTCACCAGCTGGTCCATGACAAGCGGCACAGGCCGGCACGCCGGTTTCACGGTTGCCGTCGTGATAGATCTTGCGACCCAGGGCAACCAGATCCTCATCGGCCACACCGGGCTCCAGTGCCTGCTGCTCGTAGAATGCCGCGATGTCGGCAATATCCTGGTCGCTCAGGTTCATGACGAAAGGAATCATTTCCGGCACGTCACGCCTGCCATCACGCACCAGACGAGTCTGGCGAGCCGCATAATCGGCGTGCTGGCCGGCAATCTTTGGCCAGGCGGCAACGACACTGTTTCCGTCAGCACCATGACAGGCAGCGCAGGATGCCGCCTTCTGCTCTCCAGCCTCAGGATCGCCGACAGCCAGGGCCAGCATCGGCATCAGGGCCAGAATCAACACCAGAAATCGTGCCATTTACGAGGTACTCCGTTTCAAGGGATCAGACATTCGAACCTGATATTATCGCTGTTGTTCATCGCCTGTGCCAGCCCGTGACCGAAATTGTAACTTTGCTTCATCGCGCAGAATACATTGACAGCATCCACAACCTGTCACAGCTGCCGCCCGATGCCGGTATCGAGGTGGCTATTGCCGGACGCTCAAACGCTGGCAAATCCAGCCTGATCAACCGGCTTTGCCGGCAGAACGCTCTGGCCAAGACCAGTCGCACCCCGGGTCGAACGCGGCAACTGGTGTTTTTCCGGCTCGACCCCCTTCGCCATCTCGTCGACTTGCCCGGATACGGCTATGCGAAGGTCAGCGGCGACCTGAAGCGACACTGGCGGGGGCTGATCCAGACCTACCTCGACCGTCGACAAGCACTAGCCGGCCTGGTCGTGGTGATGGATATCCGCCATCCGCTGAAGGATCTGGACGTGGAACTGATCGAGTGGGCCGGCAGCCGCGGGCTACCCTTGCACCTGGTCATGACCAAAGCCGACAAACTCGGTCGCGGCAAGCAAAAGGAAACTTTCCTGAAGGTGAGACGCATGATTGCCGAAGAGGTCGGCGTCCAGGTTTTTTCCGCCACATCGGGTCTGGGCCTGCAGGAACTGGAGAGCGTGATGGGACAGTGGTTCAGGCCGGATCAATCGCTGGGTGTGATCGAGAGCCCCGGCCAGTAATCAAGCTGGGTCAATTCCCGCTTCAGCAAAGTTTCATCGCCGAGATTCGCCGCCACCAGCGCTTTCAGCGCCGCAAAGCTGCTTTCATCAAGGCTGACAAATCGGCAGGCCAGCGTATCCTCCTGGACCCTGACAATCTGCGCCGCCATATCCATGCGGGTCTGATCATTTTCCCGCAGGCCGCGCAGATGCAGCTGAAGACTGCCGGAAGCGACCGGATCAGGATCTTCAGCGGCGGCAGACTGGAGCTGCTTCGGCAATCGGACCAGCGCACCGTTCAGCGACAGATCAAGCAACTCGCACGGCTGTTCACCGCGTTCGCCAAACGAGACGGTACAGCGTGCCTCGAAAGGGAATCGATGAAAGCGACGCCGTTCCTGAAACTCACCCATGAAAACTCCCCTAGGGAACCCTTGAGGTTCCTTTGTTGGCTGGTAGTTGCGAGTTCGATGATACACGGCCATTGGCCCATCAGCTAAACTGGCGGGTATTGTTTTTTGAAGCAAGGCGGCAAGCGCAATGTTCATCGGCCCACATCGGATTCAACCAGCTGTTGGCCTTGCGCCCATGGCTGGCGTCACCGACAAGCCGTTCCGCCTGTTATGCAAGCGCATGGGTGCCGGCCTGGCCGTGTCGGAAATGACCACGGCCGATGCCAGCCTCTGGCATACCCGCAAGTCTCGCATGCGCATGGATCATGTCGGCGAACCAGAGCCAGTCAGCGTTCAGATTGCCGGGACCGACCCGACGCGCATGGCCAAGGCCGCCCGCCACAACGCAGGCTTGGGCGCCGACATCATTGACATCAACATGGGCTGCCCGGCGAAGAAAGTCTGCAAAGCCTGGGCCGGTTCTGCGCTGATGCAGGACGAAGCCCTGGTCGAGCGCATTCTCAAGGCCGTGGTCGCGGCAGTCGAGGTGCCGGTGACGCTGAAAATCCGTACCGGCTGGGCTGCTGACCAGCGCAATGCGCCAACCATTGCCCGGATTGCCGAAGATTGTGGCATTGCCGCCCTGGCCATACACGGTCGCACCCGCGATCAAAAATATGCCGGCCGGGCCGAGTACGACACGATTGCCGCAATCAAGCAGCAAGCGTCTTTCCCGATCCTGGCCAATGGCGATGTCGACTCACCGGCGAAAGCCAGACAAGTGCTGGCGCATACCGGTGCCGATGGCTTGCTGATCGGTCGCGCAGCCCAGGGACGACCCTGGATCTTCCGCGAAATTGCCCACTACCTGGCCACCGGCGAATACCTGCCCGAACCGACCCCGGGCGAGGTTTGCGATATTCTGATTGATCACCTCAAGGCACTGCATGCCTTTTACGGCGAACAGGCGTGCGTGCGCATTGCCCGTAAGCACCTGGGCTGGTATGCCAAGGATCGCCCGCAGAACAGTGCTTTTCGGTCCGTCGTCAACCGGGCCGACAGCGCCGCCGAACAAATCGACCTGACCCTGCAGTATTTTGAACAGCTGGAGCTGGCCGTTGCTGCCTGATCCAACCACCAATCCTTGCCACCATCGACCACAACGGCTGGCTTGTTCCAGACCATGACTGACACCAGGAGACCCTGATGCGACCACTGCTGCTTGCGCTGTTATTGCTCCAACTCAGCTTCAGCTGGGCGGACAACCGCCTTGCCCTGGTCGGTGGCACCCTGATCGATGGCAACGGCGGACCACCGCTGGCCAACAGCGTCATCCTGGTTGCCGATAAGCGCATTACCGCTGTCGGCCAGGTCGGCCAGCTGGAAGTACCGGACGACCACCGCGTCATTTCCACCGAGGGCATGAGTGTCCTGCCCGGGCTGTGGGACATGCACGTGCACCTGATGATTACCGGCCACGCCGACTATGCGCATTGGCGACAGCACTACACCGATCGCCTGCGCGACGAAATCATGCCCGCTTCCGCCAGGCAGCTACTGTGGGCAGGAGTGACTTCGGCCCGCGACCTGGGCGCACCGCTGGATGACATCCTCGCCATTCGCGAAGCCATCAACGAGGGCGACATTCCCGGGCCAACACTGTATGTATCAGGCCCGTTCATTCAACACCGGCCCTACCCCGGCACCGACCACTATCGCTGGGGCGTGCACGGGGCCGAGGACGCCCGGGCCAGGGTTCGACAGTTGGCCGAGGCCGGCGTGGATGTCATCAAACTCATCGATCACGACCAAATGAGCGACGATGAATACCTGGCCGTGGTGGAAGAGGCCCACGCCCATGGTCTGCCTGTGGTTGCCCATGCCCATCGGCCCGAGGAGATCCTGCGCGGGCTGCGCGCTGGCGTCGACAACTTCGAACACACCGGGCTGGCAACGGCACCGGTCTACCCTGATGAGGTCATCGATGCCCTGGCCGCACGGACGGCGCGCATGGATCTGGGGCCACTTTACTGGACGCCGACGGTAGAACCGCTGTTCAACTACGTCCACACGATTCGCAACCCGGAGCACCTCGATGATCCCTGCTGGCACCAGGGGCTCGCCGACGACACCATCGCCGATATTCGTGATTCAATCCGGCATCCGGAGCGACTCCCCTATTTCCAGCTCACGGCCGCCCGCAAGCCCACGCTGAGACCGAAGTTCGACCAGCTTCGCGAGGCCGGCGCCACCTTGCTGATCGGCACTGACTCAGGCGTGCCACTGAGCTTCCACTGCCAATCCACCTGGGCCGAACTGGAGGTCTGGGTCAATCACATGGACGTGGACCCCATGGATGCGATCCGTTCGGCCACCTACTGGCCGGCACGGATGATGGGAGTTCTGGATGACGTGGGAACGATCGAGGCAGGCAAGTACGCCGATATCGTTGCCGTGCGTGGCGATGTGTTGCGCTTCATCAACATCCTGCGCGACGTCGACATCGTGATCCGACACGGTCAGCAGTTTCGCTGACCGTACTACCAGGTCAGTTCCACGTTCCACTGCACCTGGTGATCATCAACACCGCGGGCATCTTCCACCTGTTCCCAGGACGCAGACATCCTGGCCTCCATGCCCGGCAGCTTGTTCGCCAGCCACTTACTGAAGTCCAGCAGCAGGGATAGCCGTTCGCGCTCGACCGGGCTGGCCAGGGGCACAAACCAGAGTGGGTCGTTGGCGTAAAGCCAGCGTGCCTTGAGCGCGACCAGGCCAAGATCGCGCTCCAGCATGAAATTCATCGCCCATCGGGCCGGCGCTGACAGCGATTCCCGCGGCTCCGTCTGGTCCACCTGGCGCCAGGCCATATCGAGACCCATCTCCCAACCCGACAGACTGAGGCCCTGAGAAAGGCCCACTTCGTAGGCAGGCTCAATCTCCGGCGCGCCGAATTCCTGCCATGATGGCTGAACGCGCTTGAGCCGCAGCGTGCTGTCAAAACCATCTCCCCAGCGCCAGGCCATGCCCTCATGCCGGGCCGCCAGCCCGACCACGCCCCGGGCGGGTGCGTGTACCTCGCAAGCCTGACCCGACACATCCATGGCCATCGCATGATCCTTCGCCATGGGTAGCTTAGGCAGGTGCAGGTTGGCCTGCACGTAGCAGCCCATGGGATGGTTCGAAACCCGGACGACATCCGGTGGTGTCCAGCGCAGATCGAACACGAAGTGATCGGGCTGCCAATGCAACTGCGCCCGCTGACTATCCGTGCGCGCATCACCATTGAATGACCACTGCAAGTCCTGCTGATTGAGCATATTGATCTGGATCGGCGCGCCCAGCGCCGGGGGCAATTCCAGATTGATTTCCTGGCGCACGGATTGTCGGCCAAGCTCGGCCGGCACGCCTGTTTCCCCCATCAGACTCTGAGTCAGCACATCCGACTCCAGCCGGTAGGCAACGTTGTAGCGCATCCGCTGTTCCGCACTGCCCGCTTCAATTCGGCCAGCCAACAGCCCGGCATCACGATCAGCCGGGACAGCCAGCCTGCTGCTGGAATCAAAGGCCACATAGGCATTGGCGTCGGCAGCGGGTTGGTCGCCGGCCCGCGAACCCACCGTCGAGCAAGCCGCCAACAGCAGCGGCAACGTCGCAATCAGGGCAACGGAATACGATGGGCGCACAATTTTCTCAACGAACCTGACTCGGGTCAGAAAGATACCTGTGAATGCAGGGCCAGGCAACCCCTGAAAATAACGAAAACCGGGGATACAGTGGTAGACTCCGGACACTCGGACAGGCCGGAGTTCGATCAAAAATGCCAAGGGAATAGTCATGGATGTCCCGCCTGATCTCACCAGCCTGCTGCAAGACTGGTCTCGTGGTGACAAGCATGCCGGTGACCGTCTGATGCGGCTGGTTTACCAGGAACTCAAAAGCCTGTCGGCAGGACGTCTGCGCGCGCACTCCGGCTCAGTGACCCTGCAAGCGACCGAACTGATCAACGAAGCTTACCTGCGCCTATCCTCCCAATCAGAGACCGAGTGGCAAAACCGTAGCCATTTTTTCGCCATTGCCGCCACCGTGATGCGTCGCATCCTGCTTGATCGCGCGCGCCACCGCCACAGCGCGAAACGAGACCGACGGCTGGAATCAGAGGCCCCACCAGACCTTCAAGACATGTCGGCCAATCGGGCCGAACAGCTGCTGACGCTGGATATGGCGCTGGAAGAGCTCGCCCAGCTGTCACCGCGCCAGGCCCGGGTGGTTGAACTGCGTTATTTCGGAGGCCTGAACATTGAAGAAACGGCCGTTGCGTTGGATGTCTCACCAGCCACTGTCAAGCGGGACTGGAACCTGGCCCGCGCCTGGCTGCTGCACAAGCTGCCGGCAGAAGCGTTCTGAGAAAAGCCATGGACGCAGAACGCTGGCAGCAAATTGAAGCGCTGTTCACGCAGCTCAGCGAAATAGAGGATGTGGAATCGCAGCGGCAAAAAATTGCCGACATTCGCCACAAGGATGAAACCCTGGCCGACCAATTGGAAGCACTGCTGGCCAGCCATCGCCTTGACGAAAGCTTTCTCGATCATCCGCCACAGGAAGAAGCCGCGGTCGCCCTGGCCAGGCAAATCCAAAGCCGCTTGATCGGCCAAAAGTTCGGCCCCTGGGTTATCAAATCAACCTTGAGTGAAGGCGGCATGGGCAGCGTCTACCTGGCCCACCGCCACGATGCCGGATTCGAACAAACCGTTGCTCTGAAGCTGATCCGGGCAGGGCTGGAATCCAATTCGCTGGTGCAGCGCTTCGAGCAGGAGCGAGTGCTGCTGGCGAGGCTGGCTCACCCGCACATTGCCCGCCTGATCGACGGCGGCACCTCGGAAGATGGTCTACCGTGGCTGGCCATGGAGTATGTCGATGGCCTGCCCATCGACCAGTGGTGCGACCAACAGCGGCTGGACGTAAAGCAGCGACTGGCCCTGTTTGACCAGGTCTGCCGGGCAGTCCATTTTGCCCACCAGAACCTGATCATCCACCGCGACATCAAACCCGCCAACGTGCTCGTGGACAAACGTGGTCAGGTCAAGCTGCTTGATTTCGGCATCGCCAAGCTGATTGAACAGAGCATGGAGGCCGACACCACCCGTACGCAGCTGCGCATGATCACGCCCAGCGCGGCCAGTCCGGAGCAGTTTCGCGGCCACGCCGTCACTACCGCCAGCGATGTTTATTCGCTCGGGCTTTTGCTGTACCGCCTGTTGACAGGGTGCCCGGCCTATCGCATTGATGCAACCACCCCGGTGGTCGACACCGAGCGGCTGATCTGCCAGGACATGCCCACCCGGCCCAGCATGGCACTGCGCGGCAACGAAGCGCTGGAGGCCATCGCCATGGCCCGGCAAACCCGCCCGGAACGGCTGCCGCGGCAGCTCAGCGGCGACCTGGACACCATCATCATGAAGGCGCTGCGCAAGGAGCCCCAGCGCCGCTACGGTTCGGTCGAGGAACTGGCCGAGGATCTGCGTCGCTACCGCGCCGATTTACCCGTGCTTGCCCGGCCAGACTCTGCCGGCTATCGATCGCGCAAATTCATCCAGCGGCATTGGGTTGGACTGACAGCGACGGCAAGCACCTTCGCCGCCCTGCTCATTGGCCTGACTGTTGCTGTCCACCAGACCGACCAGGCCCGCGCCGAACGTGACCGGGTGGCGCAAATCAACGAGTTTCTGCAAACGATTCTCCTGGAAGCCGACCCCTACCAGGCCGGTGCCGAGGCTACCGTTCGCGATGTCCTGCGCACGGCCAGCGACCGGGTCGGTGAGCGATTTCAAGACCAACCAGCCATCGAAGCACCGCTCAGGCACACCATCGGCTACACCCAGCTCAGCCTGATGGAACTGGATGCCTCACGCGAAAACCTGGCCCGCGCCGACCATTTGAATCGACAGATCTTTGGCGACAACGATGACAAAACGCTGCTGACCCAGGCCTACCTGGCCTGGATCGAGTACCGTCGTGGCAACTTTGACCTGGCGAAAGACGGGTACAGGACGGTCATTGATCGCCTCGGCCCCAGGCACAGCCATGTCACCCGCGCCACCATTCACAACGATTTCGGTGTCATTCTGGGGTCGATGGAGCGCTGGGAGGAAGCCCTTCAGCAGCATCACGAAGCACTTGCCCTATGGCTGGAACACGAGCCCGAGCGCCCGGAAATCGGCATTGGCTATAACAACATTGCCTACAACCTGCATGGCCAGGGTGATCTGGAACAAGCCCGAGAATGGTACGAACGCGCGTTGGAATGGCAGCGCCGCGAGGCTCCGGAGGGCAGCGTCGACCTGGCTTTCAACCTGAACAACTACGGCATACTGCTGCGTGATCTGGGCCTAAGGGATGAAGCTCTGCCCTATTACCGCGAATCTCTCGCAATGAGAATTGACACCCTGGGACCGGGCCATACATTCACCGGCTCGGCACACATGAACCTGGGGCGACTGCTGCTGGAAATGGGACAGATCGAAGCGGCTCGTGCAGAATTGGAAAAAGCCGTGAGAATCTCTGATGCAACGCTGGAGCCCGACCAGTTCCAGGTGCTGGTCTCTCAGGCCTCACTGGCCCGTGCGCGATTCCTTCAGGGCGAGCAAGAACGCACCGCTGAAACGCTGGATGCACTCAGGCAGCGGATGATCGCAGCCGAAGCCCCTCAAGCCTTTCTCGACCAGGTCAGCCAATGGCTGGAAGAAGCACAACAGACTGACCTCGGCGGCATCGTTCCCCGTTAGCCCACTGGATTCCCTATTCCAGCCCCCAATCGAGTCCGGTAACACCCTCGAAAGCGTCTGGGTCCGCCTCAAGAATCGCCACGGCCACATCGTGCTGCAAATAGCCCTTCGAGCAGAGATACTGCATCAGGGTCAGCGGCGCCAGCGGCGCTCGAATCTGAATGGATGGTTCGCCGGGCTTAAGCGGTGCAGCCGAGGCAATGTAGCCATTGGCTCGCTTGGTGACATTGATAACCGCCGACTTTTGACCCGACACCTGGAAGAACCTGGCTGCTGCACCGAGCCCCAGTCTAACGGATGGCTAGTGGAGTGATGAGCGCGCGGAAGATGCACTCGATGGCTTTCAGCTCAATGCGATGAGTCGCGATGGAAATCCCCAGTGATCAGCACGGCTTCGATCAATTCAGGGGCCGATCCCGGTTGGCCTCGAAATATCTCCAGCTGGAGATCGCTGCTTTGGCTCGACACTTTTGCTGCGCATCGCCCTTATACTCTGAGCCATGAACCCTCAGGCTGCACGATGACGCAATCGACGCCGCAGACCCTGCGAGCTGAGCTCAAGTTCCTTGCCGACCTAAACGCACCGCTGGTTTACCTGCCTTCCAAGGGCGGCGGGGATCAGACCGAACACGTGGGTAACTACCGTACGCGCGAAATGGAAATCCATGATGCCCGTGAGCATTTGCCGGCGCCGGATCTCGATGCTCAAGGCTTCATGCTACTGACCCAACGAAGTGCTGTCAGCGACTTCTATGACGTTGAGGCGGTGCGGTCGACCTACCACGCCGAACTCGGCGAACTGCTCAAACGTGTGACCGGTGCGCAGCGGGTCGATGTTTTTGACGATACGCGACGAAGTTCATCGGTTGCCAAGCAGCGTCAACACGGCGCTCGCGATCCGGCCAACATCGTGCACAACGATTACACCCACGAATCCGGGAAGAAACGCCTGGCGGATTTTTTCGCTGACTCACCCGATGAACTGCACAGGCTGAAGCGGCAACGCTTTGCGATCGTCAATGCATGGCGGTCCATCGGCGGTCCGATCGTTGATCACCCGCTGGTTGTCTGCGATGCTCGCACGGTTCGCGAGCAAGACCTTGTCGCCGTGGAACGGCGCGACGAGAAGCGAAACGGCGAACTGCAGGTGGCGCTCCACGACCCCGGACAGCGCTGGTACTACTATCCGCGCATGCAGCGTGACGAGGTGTTGTTGTTCAAGACCTATGATTCAGCCGTTGATGGACGCACGCGATTCACTCCGCATTCGTCATGCAAGGATCCGCGTGCCCCGGCAGACGCCCCAGCACGTGAAAGCCTGGAAACGCGCTGCCTGCTGTTCTTTTGAGTACGTCATGTCTGGATTGGTGAAAAATAGAGTTCTGTTCCAGTCTCGACGCTTGAGCGTTTACCTGGTCCGTTACTCGGCCGGGCACCAGATCATACCGCATGTCGACATGGTCTCCGAGGGCCGGCTCTACAAGCTCAATCTTGTCCTGGTCAAGCCGAAAACCGGCGGCGAGTTTCGCTGCGAACGCAACCTGTTCAACTGTTTCGGTCGTATCATCCTGTTCCGGCCAGACCTTTACCAGCACAGCGTTTCCAGAATCGAGCGCGGCAATCGGTGGCTGCTAAGTTTCGCCCTGACCCGGCTTTGATCAGGTTCTGTCCCATTCATACCACAGTAGATCACCATGACTCGGAAAAAAGTCGTCCTCGCCTATAGCGGCGGTCTGGATACCGCCTGCATCCTCAAGACACTGCTGCAGCAGGGGCATGAAGTCATCGCCTTCGTGGCCAATGTCGGGCAGCAGGAAGATTTTCAAGATATCAAGCGCCGCGCGCTTGCAACCGGGGCCAGCGAGGTCTTTATTGAAGATCTGCGGCATGAATTCGTGACCGATTTCATCTGGCCCGCGATCGCCGGAAAAGCCGTCTATGAACATCACTACCTGCTGGGCACGGCCCTGGCGCGCCCGATCATCGCCAAGCGCCAGGTCGAGATTGCGCGCAGGGTTGGCGCCACGGCGCTGGCCCACGGTGCGACCGGCAAGGGGAACGACCAGGTCCGCTTCGAGCTGGC
>SKQI01000164.1 GCA_007119095.1 Wenzhouxiangella sp.
TCAGTGACAAGGAGTTGGGCGGACTGCAGGTGTTCATCAACGAAGGCTGCGTCGGCTGCCATGCCGGACCGGCCCTGGGCGGTGATGTCATGGCCCGCTTCGGTATCGTCGAGGCCTACTGGGAAGCCACCCGCGAATACATCACCATCGACCAGCCGACCATGCCCATGGACGTTGGTCGTTTCGCCGTCACCCAGAATCGTGATGATCTGTATGTCTTCAAGACCCCATCGCTGCGCAACATCACCCGCACCTATCCCTACTTTCACGATGGTTCGGTCTGGAATCTGCGCGACGCCACCCAGATCATGGCCCGCGTCCAGCTCGGCCGTGAAATCGATGAAGAGGATCTCGACAAGCTGATGGCCTTTTACCAGACCCTGGAAGGCGAAATCCCGGAACACGCCCTGCGCCTGCCCGTGCTGCCGGCATCCACCGAGCACACCTCGCGTCCCGCGTTCCGCTAGGAGCCTGTCGGGTTTAGGACTGATCTGCTGCGGATGCTCTGGGAAGCCTGCAGGCCGGTACGGCTCTGCCGCGGTTTCCGAGGGTGCTCAGCGCAAACTGTACGGGAAATGGTGGGCCCTGTAGGACTTGAACCTACGACCTACCGATTATGAGTCGGCTGCTCTAACCAACTGAGCTAAGGGCCCGAATGGGGGTCAGCTTGAGCTGCTGTCAGCCTCGGCCTTGACCTGGGCGACCGGTTTCGGCTTCAGGCCCTTGGCTTCAAGCTCTTCTTTTTTGCGGTCCTGGATGTAGGCCAGGTTGCGCTTGTAGACCTCGGCGACGCGATCGACGCCGCCAGGCGCCAGAAAACCCTGATTGCCGGCAGCCATGAAAGTGGCGTAAACGCCGGACGCGGCCATCAGTGCGGCTGACACCATCTTGATATCCAGGCCTTGTTCGTTGGCCATGCGATTGGCCAACTGGACAAATTCGTCGGTGGCCTTGTTATGGGCTTCGATCTGTTGCTGCTTTTCTGACATGACTGGTTAGGGGTTCCCGAGCGTTGCTGGATGGCTTTGGATTGGTGACCGGACATCCATTTTAGTGTTAATTTGCAAGGATACCATGCTCCCCGAGTTGACAGCGTCGCCGCCGCGCGGCATCTTGAGATGTCGGAGGTCTGAGGGAGTCAGGTTGTGAAGCCACCGCGGTAGCGAAAGTGATTGATTTGAAGAAGCTTGCGGCTCGCTGGTCCCTGCTCGGCGCGATTTTCCTCATGGCCGTTGAGGCATTGGCCATGAATGACGTTCGATTCGAGCGCATTTCGATGGAGCAGGGGCTGTCGCAGTCCTCGATTCAGGCCATTGCACAGTGCCCGGACGGGTTCATGTGGTTTGGTACCCAGTTCGGTCTCGATCGTTTTGACGGATACCGCTTCCAGACCTTCAGCCACGACCCGGATCGAGCCGACAGCCTCTCCAGTAGCGAGATCAGTGACCTGCTGCTGTCTTCAAGTGGATTGCTCTGGGTAGCGAGCCGAGCTGGTCTGGACCTGTTCGATACGCGCAGCGGTCGGTCCGAGCGATTCCAATGGCCGTCGAGCATGCCGGGGGGGCGGAGCGGGAAGCCACGAATCTTGCGGGAGGCCGAGGATGGTCGAGTGTTTTTGCACTTGTCCGATCGAGTTCTGGTTTGGCGGCCGAGTTCCCGTGAGCTGGTAGAAGTCCCGTTTGCCGAGTCAGTGGGGGAGTCGGCACACTCTCGCCGCTCTGCGGTGATCGATCATTCGGACCGGCTGTGGCTGCTGAATGGGGCCGGTTTGTGGCGAAAGCAGCGGCATGGCAATACGCTGCAGCGCATCATTCCTCTGGACCAGCCGCCATCGTATGGCTTCTACAACGCTCTGGAGTTGCTGCCGAACGGATGGCTGGTCGTGGCCTACGATCACGTGGTCGATATCCTTGACCCTGACACTTTGCAGGTGCGGCGCCAGCTTGATCTCGGCCGCCTCGGTTTCAATGAAGAGCGCTTCAATTCGGTTTTCCTGGCCAGTGATGGGTCGCTTTGGCTGGCGCTATCCACTCGGGTGATCCAGTACTGGCCCATGGAGGATCGGTGGGAGCTCCGGTTTTCCGGGGGGCGCATTCGTTCCGATGAGAATACGCGACAGCGGGTCAGAATGCTGGAGCACCCAAACGGCGACATCTGGTTTACCAGTCAGTACGGGGCGGCCCGTTGGGTTGCCGATGCAGGTCAGATGCAGCTTTTTGGTCATGACCCGCGCGATTCCTTCAGTATTCCGGCCTCCACGTTGGGTGCCGGCTATACCGCTTTTATCGACGGTGATGGGTCGGTCTGGGTCGGTAGTCGGCTCGGTGGGCTGGCGCTGTATGCCCCGCAAAAACACCGCTTCACCCATATTGCCGATCGCAGCCCGATTCAAAGCATTCCCTTTGCTGGCCTGAATATTGTTCGCGGCATCGCCGAACAGCAGCTTGATGGGGCGGAATATCTCTGGCTGGCGCTGGATCACGGTGGTGTGCGACGCCTAAGACGCGGCGCGGATGGCAGTTATGCTTTCGACACCGCTTTTCATTTCTTGGGAGACCCCGGCCAACGTTTGCCCACCGATGCGATCTGGTCGCTACTGGTCGATCCGAGCAGTGCCATGGTCTGGGCATTGGAGCGCGAGCATTTGATTGGCATCGACGCGCGTGCCAATCAAGTCGTGTTCGAAATGAATCTGGCGGCTTCGAGCGGAGATCGCTTTCGATCACTGGCTTTGTCGAATGACGGCCAGCGTTTGTTCGTGAGTGGGGCTGGTGGCTTGCGTATATTGAAAATCGATCAAGGCCGTCAGTCTGTGACGCCAATGGACCTCGGTCCGATCTGGCCTGATCGATCTCTGAACCTGGTTTTGCCGCTTGCCGATGGCCGTTTGCTGGTGGGGGCGGATGAAGGCGTAGGCCTGCTGGACCCCGATAACCCGGCTGAGAGATTGTTCGTCGATGCCGAGGTCTACTTTGCGCCTGGGAGCAGCCCGGTTCACGGTCTGGCCGAGCATCATGAGGCTGGCTGGTGGATTGGCACGCGAGACCTTGGTCTGGCGCACCTGGAACTGGTCGATGGAGAGCCTCGCTTGCATTGGTACGGGATTGATCACGGCCTGGTCGATAACACGATCTACGCCATTCTGGCCGAGGACGACGGTCGCCTTTGGCTGAGCAGCAACAGTGGTTTGATGCGCTGGGATCCCCGCAGCCTGGAGGTTCGTCACTTTACTACCCAGGACGGCATCCAGTCGCTGGAATTCAACAATACCGTTGCTCATGTCGGTGCACAGGGGCGCTTTTACTTTGGAGGTATCAATGGCGTCAATGCCTTTGAGCCTGGCAGTATCAGCGAACTGTACCAACCACCCCGGCTGCATTTGCAGGGCGTCAACGTTCGAGGCAATGCCGTGGATTGGCGCCTGGGCGAGGTGCCGGCGTTACGGCTTGCCCATCATCAAAACGATCTCGAGGTCATGTTCGTCGGGCTGCAGTTCAGTGATCCAGGAAGAGTGCGCTACGCTTACCGGCTGCAAGGACTGGATGGTGACTGGGTCGATGCCGGTAATCAGCGCCAGATCCGATATGGTGGCCTGGCTCCGGGACGCTATCGCTTCTATGCGCGTGCCGGCAACAGCGATGGGGTCTGGTCGGAAGAAAAACTGCTGTTTACCGCCCATATCCGGCCGCCGCCATGGATGACAGGTTGGGCTTATGCTGCCTACGTGCTGGTCGGTCTGGGTCTGCTCGGCCTGGCCTGGCGGCTTCATGTTCAGCGGCGTCGGGCACTGCAGCAACTGGTTGAGCAACGCACGGCCGAGCTCGTTGAGCAGCAGGCGGTGACGCGGCGTCAGGCGCGCGAGCTGGAGAAGGCACTGGAGGCTCGAAACCTGTTTTTCGCCAACGTCTCTCATGAATTCCGGACGCCGCTGACACTGATTCAGGCCAGTCTTGACCGCCTGGATCAGCCAGGGTCGGATGCCGATGCCATTGCCAGCGGTAGACGTTACTTGCGGCATTTGCTGCGCCTGGTGGATCAGTTGCTGGACTTGTCGCGACTGCGGCTGCATGGCGATGTGCTGTTTGACGACCATCCCTGGGCGGTTGCACCGATGATTGAGGCGACGGTTGCGGCTTTCAGTTCGCTGGCCGAACAGCGAGAGCTGGCGCTGGCTCATCGCGTGCAGCCCGGGTGGACGACCCGCTGCAGCCAGACGCATGTAGAAAAGATACTGTTGAATCTTTTGACCAACGCGATCAAGTTCAGCAAGCCCGGTGACGAGGTCGAAGTCACCCTTGCGGGCCAGGGAAGCGAGTTGTGCCTGGCGGTTCGGGATACCGGGCCTGGTATTCCAGAGCCCGAGCAGGCGCTGATTTTTGAACGGTTTCAGCGCACGGAATCGGCCGAGCTCAGCGGGGTTGCCGGAGCCGGGATCGGGCTGGCCCTGGTGCGTGAGGCTACGGTGGCCATGGGCGGTCGAGTCGAGCTTGAAAGCCGTGCCGGGGCCGGTAGCTGCTTCAAGGTGTTCCTGCCAGCATCGGTGAGCGTTTGCCCGACTGAAGACGGACATTTGCTCAACTTCGAGTCGGTAGCCAGGGACAAGGCATTGCTGGTTGCAGACAAGCCGGCGCCGCCGCTGCCGCCGATGGCTGATGACGATGCGCCGTGCATCCTCGTGGTCGAGGACAACCATGACCTCCGCGCATACCTGCGGCGAATTCTGATGCCGGAGTGGCGCCTGATCGAAGCCCAGGACGGTGAAGCCGGGCTTGCCCTGGCACGGCAGAAGACGCCGGATCTGATCATCTCCGACATCATGATGCCGGGCATGGACGGCCTGGCACTGCTGGCATTGCTGCGTGACGATCTGGCTACCAGCCATATTCCGGTTATGTTGCTGACTGCACGCCAGGATCAGGCGACAAGGCTCAAGGGCCTGAGCCTGAGCGCTGACGATTTTCTGGCCAAGCCGTTTGAGGCCGTCGAGCTCGTGCTGCGCTTGCGCCGAATGCTCGACAACCGTGAACGACTGCGTCGTCGTCTGCAGATGGGCGGCGACTCGGTCAGGCCCGCCCAAAGTGATTTTCCTGATCTGGTCGAAGGTGATGTCAATTTCCTGAAAAAGGTCTGCCAGGTGCTCGAACAGCATCTCGTAGACACTGATTTGTCGGTGGAGCGTCTGGCCGGCCTGGTCAACGTTGAGCGACGAACGCTGCAGCGCAAATTGAAAGCCCTGACCGGCCTGACGCCGGCCGCTTTCATTCGGCACCAGCGTCTCCAGCGCGCGCTCAATCTGCTGGCCGAAACCGAACTGACCGTCAACGATATTGCCCTGGACAG
Source organism: Wenzhouxiangella sp. (assembly GCA_007119095.1). Lineage (GTDB taxonomy): Bacteria > Pseudomonadota > Gammaproteobacteria > Xanthomonadales > Wenzhouxiangellaceae > Wenzhouxiangella. The sequence continues at coordinate 5,341 of SKQI01000164.1, forward strand.
CGGTTTTTCCAGCCCCCAGCATTTCAGTCGTCTGTTTCGTCAGCAGTATGGCTTGCCGCCGGATCAGTGGCGTCGGCAGCGAAAATCGGCCTGAATGGCGCGATTGTCGCAAATGGTCAAGCGATAGTCGCACTTGGGTAAAGCTAATCCGGACCGCTTGCGTAGACTGAAAAACGTACAAGGTAGTTGGGTTTTTGCAGATTGACGGCGGCAGATTGGCTTGCCGCTACTGTGGGGATCGACTGGGGCAAGGTCGGCTTTGCGAAAGTGAAGCCGGCCTTTTTTATTGGCTCGCCGATAGTCTTGCCCGGGAATTGGTGGTCGTTTGCAGGCACTTTCCTTATTCGGGGCTTGGGTTAAAATGCAGAGTCCGGCCCAGGCTTCCTTGCTGCAGAGTTCAGCGATTAGTCACTGCGGGCTGCCAGTCAGGGACATGTAGATGACCTCCGGTACCCGTTCCGGTGACCACACCGATCCATGCACGCTGCTGATCTCTGAAAGCCTGAGCGATTTGCGATCGCGCCATGAGGCTTGCCTGGTTGTGATCAGCGGTGAGCGCCTGGGTGCACGGGTCGAACTGGGAGATAATCCGGTCGTGATCGGTCGTGGCAGCGATGCCGATTTTCAGATTGCCTCGCGCAGCGTGTCGCGCTCCCATTGTCGGATTTCCACCGCGCGTGATGGGCAGGTCTGGATAGAGGATTTGCGGTCGACTAATGCCACTTATGTCAATGATCAGCGCATCGAGCGGCACTGCCTCAGCGACGGCGATCAGGTCAGGATTGGCAAATCGATGCTCAAGTTCCTGGGGGCCGGCAATGTGGAGGTGGGTTACCTCAATGAACTGCGTGAGCATGCCCTGCGCGATGAGTTGACCGAGCTTTACAACAGGCGTCACTTCATGCAGGCCCTGGCCGACATGTTGTCGGAATGCATGCGTCGGCGGGATGCCGAAATGGTTCTGGCCATCATTGACATCGACTACTTCAAGAACATCAATGACCGAATTGGCCACCTGGCCGGTGACGCAGTGCTGCGCCAGCTTTCCCGGTTGCTTTCTGAGCGGGTTCGCTCCAACGATACGCTGGCTCGTATTGGCGGCGAGGAGTTTGCGGTCTTGATGCCGGATACATCGGTCGCAGCCGCGCGCGAGGTCTGCGAACGCCTGCGAGATGCGGTCCGCTCGAGCCCGTTCGAACTCGATGATGGACAACGGGAAACGGTGACCATCAGTATCGGCTTTTCCGATTTCAGCGCTGACATGGACAGCATGTCGGACCTGCTGAAGCGTGCTGACACCTACCTCTACAAGGCCAAGAGCAAAGGCCGCGACCGCATCATGGGCCCCGCTGCCTGATCCCGATTCGGCTGACAGGCACGCTGGCCTCTTCGCCTTTGCCCGTGCGCAGGGGTTGCCCATGGTCTGGTGCCCAGGCCGAGGCGTAGACGAACTCCCAGGTGACTTCCTGGTGAGCGCCGGGGGCACTGTTTTCCATCATTCGCTGAATCAGCCGCTGCAGCCGTTGTGGATGAGTCAGTCCACGCGGGCGCGACGGATCGGTGTTGATGAACCCGCTGTGCTTGAGCGAATCCAGCAGCGAACTCGGATGGTCGAACCTCGTTTTCAGCCAGTCCGTATCCAGGACTGGTTCGGCGAATCCGGCCTGGGTCAGGGCGCTGCCAAGACGTTGCGCATCGGTAAAAGGCATCACCCGGACAGTGCCTGCCTCGACTTGCTGCCAGGCTTGACGCAGCTCCTTGAGGGTATCCAGGCCAGGTACCGACAACAGCACCAAGCCGCCGGGCCGCATTACGCGGCGAAGGTTGGCCAGGGCCTGGTCGATGACCTGGCAGCCATGCAGAGCGAGGTTGACAAATGCCAGGTCCAGGGAATCCTCGGCCAGGGGCAGTCGTTCAATGTCACCACAGATGATTTCGAAGCGTCGTTGCCACCAGCCGCGATGACGGCGGGCCTCGGCCAGCATGGCCTGGCTGGAATCCAGTGCCACCACGCTGGCCTTGGGAAAGCGCTTTTTCAGCGCAAGCGATTGGCGGCCGTTCGCGCAACCCAGATCGGCAATCGTGGCCGGCTCGAACTTGAGCCCGTCCAGCCGCTCCAGCAGGCGCTGGCCGACTTCTGCCGGCAGTGATCCGTACTGTTCATAGCTTGACGCTGCCCGCGAGAATGCGCGCCGCGCTGCTGCCTTTTGCTTCATCCCGCGCTTTCGAAATCAATGTCTAATCGGTAATCTTACAAGCTCGGCAAAAAAGTGCGGTAGGCGGGTGAGCGAGGCGGACGCGAGACAATGGTTGGGGAAACTGACCGGCTGGATTTACCCGCCGGTCTGCCAGGTGTGTGGGCTGTCAGGGCGTGACGGGGTCGACTGCTGTACCGGCTGCGAGGCGGAATTACCGTTGGCAGAACCGCGTTGCGCTTGCTGTGGCCTGGTTACCGTCAGGCCGGTCCAGCAGTGTGGTCGTTGCTTGCAGCGCCCCCCCGCCTTTGATGCCAGCTACCCGGCTTTTTCCTGGCAGGGCGAAATCGAGCGCCTCGTGCACCGATTCAAGTTCCAGCACGATCTCGCGGTCGGTCGGGTTCTCGCCGCCCTCCTGGCCAGGCGACTGATGCTTATGCGCGCTCCGCGACCGGACCTGATCGTTCCGGTTCCACTGCATCATCGCCGTCGGCTTTGGCGCGGATTCAATCAGTCCGAGCTGCTGTGCAGGGATCTGTCGACCCATTTCCAGCAGCTACCCTGGTCAGCAGCCCTGCGCCGGCGGCGTCCGACAAAAGCTCAGTCCAGCCTGCCGGCAGCCAACCGCCGCGGTAATGTGCGTTCGGCATTTGCCATTGCAAGCTTGCCACCCGGCACGAAACACATTGCCTTGGTCGACGATGTCATGACCACGGGTTCTACCCTGGATGAATGCGCGCGGGTATTGAAGCGGGCAGGGGTTAGGCGGGTGGATATCTGGGTGGTGGCGAGGGCTTGAATCGGGTTCCGGTTACCGGTTTCCGGTTTCCGGGAAAGCAAGTCAAACCAAAACCCCGAACCCCGAACCCCGAACCCCCAA
>SKQI01000177.1 GCA_007119095.1 Wenzhouxiangella sp.
CCAAAACCGTCATCGCGTATGTACTCAGCCGGCATTTTCTTTTCGTGGTTGGCAATCTGGTCCAGCTCAGCGGTGGCGATGTCCCAGCGGTAAGGCTGGTCAGACAGGCGTCGAATGACCGGCATGACGCCGCTATTGCCGGCCCGGGCCAGCTCGACCGCCGCCTTGCCCACCGCTTCGGCATGCTCGACATCAGTTGCCGAGGCAATGTGGCGGGCCGACCGCTGCAAATAATCGCTGACCGCCCAGTGATACTTGTACCCCAGATCCTGCTTGACAATTTCGGCCACGGCCGGGGCAACTCCGCCCAGTTGGTGATGACCGAAGGCATCACGCGAGGCGGCGGCGGAGACAAATTCGCCGTTGGCATCCCGCAAGCCTTCCGAGACCACGACCGAACAGTAACCGTTCCTGTCAACGGATTCGCGAACCGCAGCGCAGAACCGTTCGCGGTCAAACGGCACCTCCGGAAACAGGATCACCTGGGGCGGATCGTCGGGCGCGCGGGCAGCCAAACCGCCGGCGGCGGCAATCCAGCCGGCATGCCGACCCATCACCTCCAGGATAAAGACCTTGGTCGAGGTCGAGGCCATGGACATGACATCCAGACTGGCCTCCAGTATGGAAACGGCCACGTACTTGGCCACCGAGCCGAAACCGGGACAGTTGTCCGTCACGGCCAGGTCGTTGTCGATCGTCTTCGGCACGGCAATGCACTGGACCGGGTAATCCATCACCTCGCCAAGCCTGGACACCTTGAGCGCGGTGTCGGCCGAGTCGTTGCCCCCGTTGTAGAGAAAGCAATCGATCTTGTGGGCGCGGAAAACCTCGATCAGTCGTTCGTATTCACGACGATTGTCTTCTAGACCCTTGAGCTTGTAACGACAGGACCCGAACACCCCGCCCGGCGTGTGGCTGAGCGCAGTCAGCTCGGCGTCTGACAAACTGGCCGTATCGATCAGGCGCTCTTGCAACACCCCCAGGATTCCGTCGCGTGCCGCCAGAACCCGATCACCGCCGGCCCTGGCTTCACGAATCAGCGCGCCAGCCGTTGCGTTGATCACCGGAGTCACGCCTCCAGACTGCGCGTAGAGAAAGGTTTTGCCCGCCATCGATCAGGTTCCTGTGCATTGCTCCATGAGTTCACAGCATAGCCAATTTGACACCCGTTGGCTTCCAAAGTACTTTTAGCGGCTTGATCATCACCGAAATCTCCTCAACGACCGCTATGCGCATAGTACTTCTTGGCCCACCCGGCTCGGGCAAGGGCACCCAGGCTGCTTTACTGAAGGATCGCCTTGGCGTCCCTCATATTTCCACCGGGGATCTCCTGCGGGCTGCTGTCAAGGACGGCACGCCGTTGGGCATCAAGGCCAAGGCGGCCATGGATGCAGGCGAACTGGTCTCGGATGAGCTGATGCTGGGCCTGATCGAAGAACGGATGGGCGCTGCGGATATCAAGGCGGGTTATCTGCTTGACGGTTACCCCCGCAACCTTGCCCAGGCGCGGGCGCTGGACGAACTGCTCAATCGCGTCGGACTGCCGGTTGAAAAAGCGCTGGCACTGATCGTTGACGAAGAGCAGATCGTGCAGCGGATCGCCCGACGAGCGCAGGAGGAAGGCCGTTCCGATGACACCGAGGAGGTCGTTCGCAACCGCCTGGCCGTCTACCGCGAACAGACCGCGCCGGTGACAGGCTATTACGCGGACCAGCGGCTTCTGGTCGAGGTTGACGGCGTTGGCAGCATTGATGAAATCAACCAGCGTCTGACTGCAGCGCTGGACTGACCCGAATCAGCACCCGCAGCGTGTCGTTGCGGGTTTCTGCTGTCAACAACTCATGGCCCAACCTGTCGCACAATACAGCCAGGTCCATTTCTGCCAGCGGATCGGTTGCCAGCACTTCCAGCACTTGTCCGGGTCTCATTTCCTTGAGCGCACGGCTGCTCAACGTCGCCGGCACCGGACACTGATGGCCGCGGGCATCGACGTGTCGGCATGGCTCGAATGACTGGTTCGGCCGTTCTGGTTCCACCTTAAAAACCCCCATGGGCGTTGGATGATCGAATTAATACAAAGGCTGCTGGCCATTACCCTGCTGCGGATGGGCCCTCAGGACCTGGCGCCGGGCGGCCAAACCATGTTTGTCAGTCTGACACTGTACGCCCTGATTGCCAGCATCAGCCTGTTTCTTCCGGAACCGACGGGCAACCCGGTGGTGGTCATGGCCGTGGCCATTGCAGTACCGCTGGCCTTGTCACGCATCATACTGGTTGCGGCAGGCAAGCTGGCTCGCTGGGAGCAAACGGTCAGTGCCCTGTTCGGCACCAGCGCTGTCATCTCGGCCATCAGCCTGCCATTCGGGTTGACGGCCACGGATGAGGGCTTAGCCATCAGCGGCCTGGTGCTGGTTTTGCTGTTCTTCTGGTCTCTGGCTGTCAATGGCCATATCTGGCGCCACGCGCTGGAAGTATCGTTCGGCGGCGGACTGGCGATCGCCGTACTGTCGTTCGCTGCCACCTTGTTTGTCGTCAATGCAGTTACGGGAGCGCTGTGAAACTTCATATTCTCGGTATTTGCGGTACGTTCATGGGCGGGCTGGCTGCGCTTGCCCGCGCCGATGGTCATACCGTGACCGGTTCGGACGCCAATGTCTATCCGCCCATGAGTACCCAGCTTGAGTCACTGGGCATCGCCCTGACCGAAGGCTACAGTGGCGAGGCGCTGACGCCGCCACCTGACCTGGTGCTGGTCGGCAATGCGATGAGCCGCGGCAACCCGGCGGTCGAATACATGCTCAACGAGCGCATGCCTTTTACCTCGGGGCCACGCTGGCTGGGCGAAAACTACCTGACCGGCCGCCGCGTGCTGGCTGTTGCAGGCACCCATGGCAAAACGACAACTGCCAGCATGCTGGCCTGGATCCTGGAATACGCTGGCCTGAATCCGGGGTTTCTGATTGGCGGCATTCCCAACAACTTCGGTGTCTCTGCCCGGACCGGTAGCGACCTGTTCGTGGTCGAAGCCGACGAGTACGACACGGCGTTCTTCGACAAGCGCGCCAAGTTTGTTCACTACCGGCCACAGGTGGTCATCCTGAACAACCTGGAATTCGATCATGCCGACATCTATCCGAATCTTGGCGCTATCCAGACACAGTTTCATCACCTGGTCCGAACCATTCCGGGCAACGGCTCCATTATCGTCAACGCTCAGGATCAGCACCTGCGTGAAGTGCTTGACTGGGGCTGCTGGACCAAGACCGAAGGGTTTTCCCTGAGCGATACACCGTCGACCGAGTGGCAAGTCGTCATGCTTGATGCCGGCGGACGGCAGCTGCGCTTCCTGCACCGGGAACAGACCGTTGGTGAGCTGACCTGGGCGCTGAGCGGTCGACACAATGCGCTCAATGCGCTTGCTGCCGTTGCGGCTGCTGCCGCTGTCGATGTATCACCAGACGTTGCCGTAGCCGCCTTGGGCGAATTTACCGGCGTGAAGCGGCGCCTGGAACTATTGGCCGACATCGAGGGCATCCGCGTCTATGATGATTTTGCCCATCACCCGACCGCCATTCGACTGACCCTGGAAGGCTTGCGCCGCAGCGTCGGCAGCGCCCGCATCCTGGTTGCCCTGGAGCCGGCCAGCAACACCATGCGCGGCGGTCACCATGTCCACGAGCTGGCGCCGGCCTTGATGCCCGCCGATCACGTCTGGCTGCGCACTTCAGAGGCGATGGACTGGGACCCCCAGGATGTCCTTGGCAAGCTGGACGGCGCCGGCCGAGCACGGCGGCAAGTTGACAACCTGCTCGATGATCTTGACCAGACAGTGCGCCCCGGCGACCACGTGGTCTTCATGAGTAACCAGGGGTTCGGTCATGCGCCAAAGCGCTTTGTCGAAAGACTGGAGGCGCGCTTTACAAACCCTTGATGAACGCTCTGGGATGCTTGCCATATGACTGCTGCCGCACCACCGATGACTGACACAGACGCCATCCCCCTGTTCCCGCTGAACGTGGTGCTGCTGCCCGGCGGCCGCCTGCCACTGCGGATTTTCGAATCACGGTACATCGACATGGTGCGAGAGTGTCTGCGTCAAGATACCGGCTTTGGCGTGGTCTGGCGCATGGATACCGAGCCCGGGGCCGGTGGCGGCCATGCGGCTGTCGGCACCGAGGCGCGCATCCGTGACTTCACAACCCTGGAAGACGGACTGCTGGGCATCGAGTGCGCCGGGTGCCGCCGTTTTCGGGTTCGCGCGACTCGGGCACGCGACAACGGTCTGCTGATTGCTGAAGTCTCTTGGTTCGGCGAAGAAGCCGCCACCAGCGTGTCGCCGCGGCACGGCGCCCTGCAAAGCCTGATGCGCCAGGTGATGCAGAACCGCGAACTGGCCGAACGGATCGATGTGGATCTGGACGATGCCACCAGTCTCGGGTTCGCTCTTGCCAACCTCCTGCCCCTTGACCTTCCGCGCAGCCAGCAGCTGCTGGAAATGATGGACCCCGCCGAGCGTCTTGATGCGCTGGTCAGCATGGTCGAAGAAGTTGCCGCCCGTCAATCGAACAGCGAAACGTAGAGCCGCGGTCGCTCTTCCGGGGCGCTGATGCGCCATTCCCCCAGACCACGATCAAGCTGCAACAGCGCTTGTTCCGCCTCACTGTCTACTTCCTCCCAGCGGCTGATCAGGACCAGTTGACGAACCGGCCTGACCTGGCGCACCTGGCCCAGCCAGATCGGCGTGCCGCCAGGCTGCAGGCGCGCACCTGAGGACCACAGACGGACCAGAAGAATCTGTTCATCGTCGGTCTTGCGGCGCATGACCAGGTTATCGGGCCGGCCGGCAAAATCCCGACTCAGATGCGGCAGGGTATCGGACTCATCGGAGCCTAGCAGCAATGACCAGAGTGCAGACCCGCTACCGGCCTCGACGACCTGCCAGCCTTCAGCCTCCAGGCGTTCAGCCAGGCGCTCGAGATCGGAAGCGACCTGAAAGTCGAAGCGGGCCCGCTCGTATCTGCCTAATCGCGTTACCCGGTCCGGCAGATCGCGCCAGCCCTCGTCCTGCCACTCCAGGAAAGGGTAGGTCCGATCAGGCTGCGCCAGCCGGGTGGCATCCAGACGAACGGCCAATTCGCCTCGGGTCTGAACAATGGCCACAGCGACAATCAGCGCATAAAAGGTCACTGCCAGCCAGACCGGACGACGCCGATGGATGGCTCGGGTTCGATAAGCAATGCCGACCAGCGCCGTCCAGCCCAGCGCCAGGGCCAGCCCGGCCAGCAGGCCAGCCACGCTGGCCAGCCCCAGGTAGTAGTTCGAGAATGCCAAGACGCCAACCAGAATCGCGCTGGCCAGGTACGGCCATTTTCGCCGCCGGGCGTTCAGGTCCTTGGCCAGCATGACCGCGAAAAAGCCAAACAGCGCGGTAATCAGGGCCATACCTCGATGCGGCACTTCACCGACGGTCGGAATGGTCTCGGGCCCCTCGATCAGCAACCCGGTGAGCGTGCTGAGCAACAGCGCCAGCAGGTAGCTACCCAAGGTCGCCGCCAGCCAATGCCAGGCAGTGATCCGACGGCCCAGCAACAACAATACCAGCCCCATGAGGACCGCGATGCTGGCCGATGTTCGGGGTTCGGAGGCCAGCGACAGCCACGCAAAAAAGGGATCAGCCACGTGGTTGCGAAGACTGGCGGCGAGGCTGAGCAGTCGGTACTCGGCGTCCCAGGCGGGGGCCAAAAATGGCATCGAAACCAGAACGGCGATCAGCACCGCCAAGGAAACAACCAGCAGCATGCCGAGCAGGGCCACGCTCAGCACCTCGCGTCCGCCGGGCTCGAACAAAGGGTGCAGCAAGCGTCCAATCACGGGCTGATCAGTACTCCAGCGGATGACGCTGCGCAGCCACCAGCCCGATCGACGGGCAGTAAACTCGTACAGCAGTCGAGTTAGCCAGAACACGAACCACCCGCCCAGCACCAGGATCAGCAGCACCAGCACCAGCCGACCGGCGAAATCAGCGGCCAGCTCCAACGAGGCCCCGAACAACATGCCCGGCAGCAGGTATAGCGGGGCCCAAAGAATGCAGGCGGGCACGGCCCAGGCCAGGAAACCCAGGGTACGCATGCCCATGGTTCCGGCCAACAGCGGCACAACCGGGCGAATCGGACCGATAAAGCGACCGATGAAGACGCCCTTGCCGCCGTGGCGGGCAAACAGCACCTGGCCGGCGGCCAGCATGTCGGGCCGACGGCTTAACGGCCACAACCCCGGCACCCGATCGCTGAACCGATAGCCCAGCCAGTAGCTGATCACATCACCGGCCAGGGCGCCGGCGCTGGCAGCCAGCCAGCAGGCAACAAACAAGCCCGGGTCCATGCCGACGACGGTACCGACCATGAACAGCAACACAATGCCGGGCACAAAAATGCCGACAATCGCCAGCGACTCCAGGAAGGCAAAAATGAAAGCCAGCGCAATCACCCAGCCCGGATGGGACTGGACCATGCTCGCCAGGCTACCCAGCAATCCTTCATCCATCAGTAACGTCCGGACATGCTGAATCCGTTAGTACTCACGACCTTGGCAGCACTCAGGTAGGATACTGCGGGAATTATTACAGGACATCTGCCTTCATGAGCCATCCTCTGAACGGGAAAACGCTATTTATTACTGGTGCCTCGCGCGGCATAGGCAAAGCCATCGCCCTGCGCGCGGCCGCCGAGGGCGCCAACATCGCCATTGCTGCCAAAACCGATCGCAAACATCCGAAACTGCCGGGCACCATCCATTCTGCCGCCGAAGAAGTCGAAGCCGCTGGCGGCAAAGCCCTGCCCATCAAGCTCGACATTCGCGACGAGGAAGCCGTGGCCGTGGCCATGCGCAAAACCGCAGAACACTTCGGCGGCATCGACATCCTGGTCAACAACGCATCGGCGATTTACCTTGCACCGACACCAGACGTACCGATGAAACGCTTCGACCTGATGTTCGGGGTAAACGTTCGCGGCACTTTTGTCTGCTCCCAGGCTGCGCTGCCCTACCTCAACCAAGCGAACAACCCGCACATTCTGAACCTGTCTCCGCCGCTGAACATGGAACCGCGCTGGTTTGCCCCGCACGTGGCCTACACCATGGCCAAGTATGGCATGAGCCAATGTGTGCTGGGCATGGCCGAAGAGTTCAAGCCGCTGAACATTGGCGTTAACGCGCTGTGGCCTCGCACTGTCATTGCCACTGCGGCGCTGGCCATGCTGGGTGGCGCCGTCAATCCGGAGAACTGTCGCAAGCCGGAAATCATGGCAGATGCCGCCCACTGGATTCTGACCCAGCCAGGCGCCACCGTCACCGGCAACTTCTTTATCGACGACGAAGCCTTGGCAAAGGCAGGTGTCACCGACCTGGATGTCTACGCAGTCAAAGCGGGAGAGGCGTTATTGCCGGATCTGTTCGTGTAGTGAATGGCAAGTACTGTCTTGCCATCACCGTCGGGTGTAGCGGCTGATATCAACGGTCTTGGCCCTGGCCTGGCCAACGAGACTGCTGTCATGAAAAGACTCGATCCAGGGCAGCAGACGCTCCAGAGGAACCGGGCGCTGCAGATGGTAGCCTTGAATCAAATCAGCGCCCAGCTCGGCCAGGCGATCCTGGATTGCCTGGTTTTCAACGCCTTCGGCAATGACCTCGTAACCCAGGGCATGGCACATGTCGATGGTGGTTCGAACAATGGTTTCATTGCGCGGCGATTCCAGCATGTCCATTACGAACGAGCGGTCAATCTTGATCTCATGGACCGGCAGGGTGCTGAGATAAGCCAGCGATGAATGGCCAGTGCCAAAGTCATCAATTGACAGACGGACACCGGCCTTGTGCAGCTTGTGAAGCTGGGCCAGAGTGATTTCCGGATCAGCCATCGCCGCCGACTCCGTCATCTCGATGATCAGGCGATCAACCGGCACGCCCGATCGTTCGATCTGATTCAGCACCCGATCGGCAAAGTCCGGGTCCTGCAGACTCAAGGGAGAAACATTCACCGCCACATGCAGCGGATAGCCGGCGCGCTCGAGTCGGTTGATGTACCCCAGCGCCCGGCTGATGACCCAATCGGTCAGCGGACGCATCAGACCGGCTTTTTCGGCCAGATCAATGAACACATCAGGCGCAACCAGACCCTGCTCGGGATGCGGCCAGCGCAATAGCGCCTCTGCGGCGCAAATGCGGCCGTTTGCCAGTCTCATCTGCGGCTGAAGATGCAGCTCCAGCAAGTCATCGTCGATCGCCCGGCGAAGCTCGGTCATCAAGGTCAGGCGGCCCGGCTTGTACGGGTTGGCCAACGAAGAGTAAACCGCCATACCCTGAACATCGCGGCCCGCCTGATCAAAGGCAATGAATGCGTGACGAACCAGGGTCACGGCATCTGCACTATCGTCCGGACAAACCGCGCAGGCGCCGTTCACCCCCAGGCTTAAACTCAGGCCCATGTACTCGAACGGCCTGCGCACGCATTCGGCCAGGTCGTTCATCTGGGATCGGGGGTCTTCCCCCGGCATCAGTCGCAGCAGGAAGGCAAAGACATAGCCCTCGACGTGCGCTACGCCATGACAATGCTCGCCGTTGTCTTCCACGGGCAAATGATTGTCCATCGCCATGACGTGCTGGTCGAGCCGTCGCGCCAGCAAGGCCAGCAGTCCACCGGCGTTGTCATGGCCCAGGGTCTTGTTGATGTCATCGAAGCCAAGCACCTTGAACAGCACCAGGCCCAGACGCTCATTACGCTGGCCAGGTTCGCTCAGCAGCCGGTTCAGGTGCTGATCCAGCGCGGTTCGGTTGGGCAGGCCGGTTAGCGGATGTCGTCGAGCCTGATCCAGCAATCGGCGCTTGACCTGCTCGCGCTCCTGCATGGCTTCCAGGCGCGCCTGCTGCTCTTCTATCCGGCCCTGGCGCTCACGGTGGAAGCGGTCCCCCAGCGCGAAGGAAAACACCAATGACGCCAGAACGGCTCCGCTTTCCATGGCGTAGCTCATCAGAAAGGCATTGCTGATGACGTTGCTCAAGGTCAGGATGTGGCCAACAACCCCCAGCAAAAGAACGAACCAGCCGGTAACAAAGTAAATCCCCTGGCGGTCGCCGTTGGCAGCGCGGACGATGCCAATGGCCAGAATCAGCAAGCAAACAACGGCAATCAAATTGACCGAAATACGGGTCGAAACGTTGTAGGACAGCAGCAAACCACCCAGGGTGGCTGCCGCACACAACCATGTACACATTCTAGCCAGCAGCTCACCGCGCGGCAGGCGCTGCTTCAGATCCAGAAACTCCCGGCAGAACAGACAAAAAAACAGCACCGACAAGGGCACCCCGGTCAGGATAAGCAGCTCGTGCAGGCGCGGGAAATCCGGCACCAGGTACATGAACGTGACACCGTGAAGAGTGGACATGCTGGCCAGCAGCGCAAACTGCACGCCGGCAAAATAAAGAAAGCTGCGCTCGCCGAATGTTCGCCATAAAAACAGGTTGAATACGGCCATGATCAGCAGCATGCCGTAGAACATGCCGCGGCTGGTCATATCTAGGCGATCATGGTCCTGAAAGGCTTCCGGCGCCCACAGCTGCATGGGCACCTGATGGGAGCCGGACGTCTGAATGCGAAGATAAACGGACTGATCGCGGCCAGGGTTGAGCGTCAGCGGAAACACGAAGGTACGCTGATTTAACGGGCGTTGACGGTGAGCGACACGATCACCAGTCAGGAAGCTCGCAGTCACCAAACCTTCTTCAACCCGGTAAAGCTCGACATGGTCCAGCAGCGGGTAGGCGATTTCAAGATAACGCTTCAGTGGTTGATCTGTCGGATTGACCAGACCCAGGCGATACCAGACAGCCGTGTCGTCATAGCCTCGGTTGATGACATCGCTTACGGCCTCCCAGCCCGGCATGGCGGGATTGACAAGCAAATCATCGATGCTCAGATAGCCACCAACCTCGCTGATCAGTTGCTCGACCAGCGCCAGCTCCGAGTCCGGCGCTGGCGCTGACCGCGAAGCCGCCGGCGCCAATTGCGCCGCGACAAGCAACAGCAGCAAGCCAATGAACGTGACGGCCGGCAGGCGAGGCGGCGCGGGAGCCGTGACTGTATTCGAGAGGGGCGCGGTCTTCATGCCGCGCATGATGACCGAACCAGGCGGTTGCGGTCATCGGGAATTCGCCTCGAGCTAGCCTAGGAAATTTCCTAGACCGGCGCCTCAGCGCCGGGCGATCTCCACATAATCGCGCTCTCCTGCGCCGGTGTAGACCTGGCGTGGACGGCCGATGCGATGCGGACTGCCGGACTGCTCCAGCCATTGGCTGACCCAGCCGACCGTGCGGCCAATGGCAAACATGGCGGTAAACATGCTGGTCGGGATGCCAAGCGCCTTGTAGATGATGCCGGAATAGAAATCCACGTTCGGATAAAGCTTGCGCTGGACGAAATAGTCATCCTCCAGCGCGATCTTTTCCAGCGCCATGGCCAGGTCCAGCAACGGATCCTTCTGTCCAAGCTCCTGCAGCACTTCGTGGCAAGCCTTGCGGATAATGGTGGCCCGCGGGTCGAAGTTCTTGTAGACGCGATGGCCAAAACCCATCAGGCGGAACGGGTCATTCTTGTCCTTGGCCCGTTTGACGAACTCACCCACCCGGCTGACGTCGCCGATCTGATTGAGCATGTTCAACACCGCCTCGTTGGCGCCGCCATGGGCCGGCCCCCAAAGGGCGGCGATTCCTGCGGCCACGCACGCGTAGGGGTTGGCACCGGTGGAGCCAACCAGACGCACCGTAGAGGTCGACGCATTCTGCTCATGATCGGCGTGCAGGATGAACAACAGATCCAGCGCCTTGGCCGCAACCGGATTGACCTCATAGGACTCCGCCGGCACCGAGAACATCATGTGCAGGAACCGCTCCGAGTAGTTCAGCGAGTTCCGGGGGTAAGCGCTGGGCCAGCCCATGTAATGCCGGTAAGCGGCCGCCGCAATCGTCGGCATCTTGGCGATCAGCCGCTTGGCGGCCAGGTCGCGCTGCTCGGCATCCTTGACGTCGAGCTTGTCGTGATAAAAACCAGCCATGGAGCCAACCACGCCAGACAGAATGGCCATTGGATGAGCGTCGTAGTGGAAACCGCTCATGAAGCTGTTGATCTTCTCGTGGACCATCGTGTGATACGTGATATCACGCTCGAAACGACTGAATTGATCGGCGCTGGGCAACTCGCCGTACAACAGCAAGTAGGCAACCTCGACGAAACTCGATTTCTCAGCCAGTTGCTCGATCGGATAGCCGCGGTAACGGAGGATGCCTTCGTTGCCGTCGATGTAGGTGATATCGCTCTTGCAACTGGCCGTCGTGCCGTAACCCGGATCAAAGGTGAAATAGCCAAGCTCCGGATGCAAGCGGCTGATATCCAGGGTCGGATCGCCCTCAGAGCCCGCTACCACGGGCAAGTCGAGCGTTTTTCCAGATTCGGGATCGTTCAGGGTCAATTTGCGTTCGGACACCGGGGTTCTCCTAGGGGCTGTTTCAGTTGGCTCTCTGGTACCCAGCGGGCTCATTTCCCGGGTGGTAGGCGGGATCGAGTCGGCACAACTCGGGCTCTGGTCCAGTACGTGGCCGTATGTCAATCCCTTAGTATCTCACAGACACGCAAATGCGTGCATCAGAACGCGGCTGGCGTCGAATCCGGACGCAGTTTAGAGTATGGTGGAAGTCAACTGGGGTGAGCCAGCCGTTCGCTACCCTGCCAGCACCACTGACGACAAACGGCGATCAACAAGCCGGAAGAGGGAAAGACATCGTGCCAGCCTATCTTCGGTCCCCGACCGTTGTTGCCATGACCAACGCATTTGCAACGGTGAGCATGGCGATTGCGGCGGTTGTGATAACCATAGCCGTGCCGCAAACGGCTGGCGCCACCGACCTGCCCGAGCGGTTCACTACCCCGCAGGCGCGCGAGGCCGGCCAGCGGGTGGCCGCCCTTGGCCGCATTGAACCGATCCACGGCGTGATTCGCCTGGGCGCCCCGGCCCCGCTGGCTTCAACCACCGGCCTGCTGATCAGAGAGCTGTTTGTCGAAGAAGGTGATGACATTCGGGTCGGGCAGGAGCTGGCCGTCACTGACATCGCCGGGGTGCTGCAAGCGGTCACCGAGGAAACCCGCACTGCCATCGACCTGGCCCGGCAACAGGCCCGGGCGGCGCAAAGCCAGGCCGAAGTAAGCTGCGTGCTGGCCGAAGTCCGGGAACGCGAGGCCGAGCGCCGGGAGGCGCTGCTGGCCCGGGAAGTGGTCACCACCGAGGAGAGCGAACGGGCCCGGGCCGATGCGCGGCTGGCCGCGGCCACCTGCCACTCCGCCCAAGACCAGGCCCGGGCCATCGAAGCGGCCGTGCCGGTGGCCGAAGCTGCTCATCAACGTGCCCGGGCCGAGTACGAGCGCAGCCGTATCGTTTCACCAATAGATGGACGCGTGCTCGACATCCTTGCCCGACCCGGTGAGCTGGTTGGTCTGGGCGGAGCGATCGAGGTCGCCAAAACCGATCGCATGCAGGCCATTGCCGAGGTTTACGAGGCCGATTTGCCGCGTATTGCCGTGGGCCAGCCGGCGGAAGTCAACAGTCCGGTGCTTGAACGCAGCCTGACCGGCACCGTGCGCCACATCCGCCCGCGGGTGCGCAAGCAGGATGAAACCGACACCGATCCAGCCGCACGCAAGGATGCGCGCATCGTCGAGGTCGAAATCCTGCTCGATCAGCCCGAAGCAGTGGCCGGGCTGACCAATCTGCAGGTCACCGTGTTGATCAACCCTTGAGCGGCGGTACGATTTGATGCGCGCTCCGCTGGGATGGCTGCAGCTCAAGCACCGGCCACTACGCCTGCTGGTGGCCATTGCCGGCATTGCCTTTGCCGTGTTGCTGATCATGATGCAGCTCGGCTTCCGCACGGCGCTGTTTGAAAGCTCGGTGCGGCTGCATCAGCAGCTCAACTACGATATCGCCTTGTTCTCGGTCGACAGCGTATTCATCGTCCGACCGCAGGATTTTTCCATCTACCGTCTCTACCAGGCCCTGGGCGATGAAGAGGTGGCCCAGGCAATGCCGGTCTACCTGTTTCCGGCAGTCTGGAAGAACCCCTGGAACAACGACCGCCGAAGCCTGTCTGCGCTGGGTTTCGACCCCCAGCACAACATTCTCGACGCGCCCGGTTTTGCCGATGTCCGACCGCTGCTGGGCCAACAAAACGTGGTTGCCTTTGATGCCGCCTCGCGCCCCGAGTTCGGCCCGGTAGGCACCGTGCTGGAGGGCGGCGGCCGATTGTCTACCGAGATCAACGACCGCGATATGGAAGTGGTTGGCCTGTTCGAGCTTGGTACCTCGTTCGGTATCGACGGCATGATCATCACCAGCGATGACAACTGGCTCAGGCTGTTCCCCGACCGCTCGCGCAATCGCATTCAGCTTGGGCTGCTTACGCTTGTTGAAGGGGCCGACCCGGAGCAGGTGCGCGAACGCTTGAGCCAGCGTCTGCCCGACGATGTCCTGGTCATGACCCGGGCCGACTTTGTCGAGCGCGAGCAGCGCTACTGGAACTCGGCTACGCCCATTGGCTACATCTTTGCCTTTGGCGCCATCATGGGCCTGATCGTCGGCGGCATCATCGTCTACCAGATCCTGTTTGCCGACGTTTCCGAACATCTGAACGAGTACGGCACCCTGCGCGCCATCGGCTACCGCAACAGCTTTGTTTCCGGCATCGTGCTGCAGCAGGCCGTTATTCTGGCCGTGCTCGGGTATCTGCCGGGGCTGCTGCTGGTCTGGTGGCTGTACGGGCTGACCGCCGATGCCACCCAGCTGCCACTTTACATCACCACCGAGCGCGCCCTGGGGGTGTTTGCCACCACCCTTGCCATGTGCGCCTTGAGCGGCCTGCTGGCCATGCGCAAGGTACGCCGGCTTGACCCGGCCGACGTGTTCTGACCATGGCAGGCGGAGAATCCATCCAGGTCAGCGGCCTGAATCATTACTTCGGCAAGGGCGCACTGCGCAAGCAGATCCTGTTTGACATCACCACCACCATCCCAGCCGGCGAAATCGTGATTGTCACCGGGCCTTCAGGCTCGGGCAAGACCACTTTGCTGACCCTGATCGGCGCCCTGCGCTCGACCCAGGAGGGCAGCGTCAAGGTGCTCGGCCAGGAGCTGTGCCAGGCCCGATCCGGCCTGCTGGAAAAGGTACGCCGCCAGATCGGATTCATCTTCCAGAGTCACAACCTGGTCGCCTCGCTGTCTGCCCGGCAGAACGTGGAGCTGGGGCTGCGGGTCAGCGGCAAGCTCAAGGGCGGGCGTGCCCGCAAGGCGGCGGTTGACATGCTCGAAGCGGTGGGCCTGGGCCAGCGCATGGGACACAAGCCCGAGCAAATGTCCGGCGGCCAGCGCCAGCGCGTCGCGATTGCCCGCGCCCTGGTCTCCGAGCCCGCTATCGTGCTGGCCGACGAGCCCACCGCCTCGCTGGACAAGCAAAGCGGACGCGAAGTGGTTGACCGGATGAAAAACCTGGCCCGCCAGCACGGCACGACCATCCTGCTGGTCACCCATGACAATCGCATTCTCGACGTGGCCGACCGCATCGTGCACCTGGAAGACGGCAAGCTGTCCACCTTCACCGACTCGGTGATCGCCGACAATCGTCGGATGATGCAAACCCTGGCCGATCAGCGCCGCAAGCAGCCCATCGACGAGCTGGTCGCCGGGCTTGACGATACCGGCTTCCAGGAACTGCTCGGTGAGATCAGCGAAGAGTCGCGCCAGTTCCTTGAAGCCACCGCCCTGGCCAACGACATGGCGTTTCGCAGCATCCTGGAGCAGGGCTTGTTCGCCTTCACTGCACGTCTGGGGCAGGTAATGGCAGCCGAACGTGCCTCGCTGTTCCTGGTCGATGCCGAGCGGCGCTCGCTGGTCCTCAAGGTTGCCGAGGATCTCCCGAAAAGCGGTGAGGTTCGAATTGATATCGGCAGCGGCATTGCCGGCGCGGCCGCCCAGGGTGGCGAGCCGATCCGGGTTGAAGACGCCTATACCGATCGGCGCTTCAATCCGGAGGTGGATCGCCAGTCGGGCTTTCGCACGCGCAGCATCCTGGCGCTGCCGATCAAAAACCGCGACCAGCAGGTTTTTGCGGTCGCCCAGCTACTCAATCGCCGGGACGGAGAGCCTTTCGATGCCGGCGATGAAGAACGTTTCGCCGACTTCGTCAAGCCGCTCGGGGTGATTCTCGAGACCCTCCAGAGCCTGGATAGAATAACCAGCGCTCACCGCGCCTCTTCCTGACCGATAGCCATGTCAACAGGCAACAACTCCCATCTCAATCTATTGCGCGATTTCTTCGGCCTTGACCCGGAGCGCGATGGTGATCTGGTCGGCACCATGCAGGCGATCGAGCTGCGCGGCGGCGAGTGGCTGTTTCAGCAAGGCGATCCAGGTGACTCGCTGTATTTCCTGGCCCGCGGTCGTCTCGAAGCCTGGCGCCAGGACGAAGACCGACCGGCAACATTGCTGAACGAGATCAGCGCCGGGGAAGCCGTGGGCGAAGTGGGCCTGCTGACCAACATGCCGCGCAGCGCCGGCGTCAGGGCACGCCGCGACAGCCTGCTGTTCAAGATCGACCGGGAGACCCTGGACAACCTGGCCCGGACCCATCCCGACCTGGTGATGCAGGTTTCAGCCAGCGTCGCCCAGCGCTTGGCCAGTCACATCGCACGGCGCCACACCCGACCGGCGCCGCGCACTTTGGCCCTGGTGGCGCTGGAGCAGGACGGCGACCTTGTTGCCTGGAGCCACCGCCTGGCCGAAGATTTGTGCGCGGACGGCGAAGGCCTGGTCATCAGCCCGGAAACCCTGACCGCGATGGATGCCCCCGACAGCGACAGCGCCCTTCGTGGTTCACCCTCTGCCCCATTGAAACAGTGGCTGTGCGAACAAGAGGAGCAGGTTCAGCGCCTGGTATTTCTGGTCTTGCCCGGCCAATCCGAATGGCATGAATTTGCCCGGCGTCAGGCCGACCAAGTGGTCTACCTGGCCCCTGCCGATACCGAGCCGGCGCTGCGCCCGATTGAGAGCAGCCAGGCTGGCGCGGAGCCCGGCACCAGCGAAGTGCTGCTGGCACTTTGGCATCGCGACGGCGCAACCGAAATCAGCGGGACGGCACGCTGGCTCGAACCCAGGCCGGCCGCGCGCGCCTTGCATGTGCGCCAAGGCATCGACAATGACCACCAGCGCCTGGTCAGAATTCTGACCGGGCGAGCCGTGGGCCTGGTCTTGAGCGGCGGCGCAGTGCGTGGCCTTGCTCATTTGGGCGTGATCCGAGCCATGGAAGAGCTCAACATTCCCATCGACTGGGTCGGCGGTACCAGCATGGGCGCGGTCATGGCAGCCTGCGCGGCCATGGGCTGGGACAGCACTGAGGCCATCGCCCAGGCGCGCAAGGCCTTTGTTGATGGTAGACCTTTAAGCGATTACACCCTGCCCTTGCTGTCGCTGATGCGCGGCAAGCGCATGGAGCGCCTAATCCGGCAGTTTTTCCCGGTGCGTATTGAAGATATGCCCATCCCGTTTTTCGCCATTTCGGCCAACCTGAATACCGGCGATACCAACGTCCATGAAACCGGGCCGGTATGGCGCGCGCTGTGTGCCAGTGTGTCGCTGCCGGGGCTGTTTCCGCCGTCGGTTCACGAACGTGAGCTGACCATCGACGGTGCCGTGGTCAACAATCTGCCGGTGGACGTAATGCAGGAACGCCTAGTCGGCCAGGTCATCGCGGTCAGCCTGGGAGCGCAACGTCAACGCCAGGTCGATTTCGATCAGGCCCCCTCGCCCTGGGCCGTGCTCGGCGGCATGCTATGGCCGTTTGCAAAGCGCAAGAAAGTGCCAGGGGTTGCCTCGATGATGCTCAAGGCCATTGAACTGGGTACCCGCAAACGGGTTCAGGAACTTGGCGAGCGCGCCGACCTGCTGCTGCGACCGCCGATTCAGCGCTTCAACATGATTGATGTCAACCAGTACGACGACCTGGTTCAGACCGGCCACGAAAGCAGCCTGGAACCGCTGCGCCAGTGGGTCAGCCAAAGTAGTAAATAACCACGCCGTTGCAGAGGATGTGGATGATGTTGTCGATAATCACCACCAGCCAGCTTGACTGCCATTTCGGCATGTCCGGCGGGAAGCCGGTCTCGCGGCACTCCTTCCATGGCTTGCTGTCCGGCCAGGGCCTGTTTTTCAACCAGGCCAGGTAGCGGGCCACGCCGGTGTAGTCAACCAGCAGGTGGGTAGCGGCAATCAGTGCCAGCGCGATCGGCGACTGGGTGATAAACACAAACGGCAGGGTGTAGAAAATGACATGCAGAATGGCCGCATCAAGGCGCTTGTGCTTGTTCTGCGCCATCCAGTCGCTTTGCAGCAGGTAATCGCCCACAAGATGCGCCACGATCTGGTTGGCGGTAAACATCTATAACGAGACCTGCGGGTGAATGCGAACCCATTATGGCACAATGAGCCGAGGTCTCTCGGCCACCCAACCCATCCCTCGCCGAGCGATCGATTAAACCTTACTGACAGGTAGCCACCATGCGACGAGTGCTCATTATTGCTGCAACGCTGACTTTTGCCGGCTGCGCCCTGATGCCCGAGCAACAGCGCGAGCGGGCCGAGCAGACGCCGCGCACTGCCGAGACCCGAAGCGCTGCGGCCAGCCACCTGGAAGAAGCCTGGCAACAGCTTTTCGATAGCCGCCACGAACGGGCCATGGCCAGCTTCGAGAACGTCATCGAAAACACCGAACAGGACAGCCCACTGCACGCCCGCGCCCGCCTCGGCCAGGCCCTTGTCCTGACCGATCCCGACTGGTCAGGCCGCGATCCCGCTCGGGCAGCGATACTCGTGGAAGACATGACCGGGCCGAGCCACCGCGAGGAAAGCGTGGCTGTATTTGACTGGATTCTGGCCCAGACCGTCAGCCGCCTGATCGCATCGGAGAATCGTCAGCAGGCCCTTGAACGCGAGCTCGGCGAGGCGCAGAGCCGTAATCAAAGCCTGAACCGTGAGCTTGAGCAAGCGCGCAGCGAGCGCGCCCAGGCCGAAGAAACCGTAAGCCGTCTGCGTGAGTTGATCATGGGCGAAGATTAGGGCCGGCTAAGATTCCGGCCGCAATCGACTGATGTACTCGATCAGATACTGGTTCAACTGCTCGACCTGACTGCCTTCCTGGCGCGAGGATTTCAGCAGCAGCATGGGAATACCCCGGGTCTCCGGACGCTGCTGCATTCTGTCCATCAGCGCGGCCACCTCGTCTGGCCGCTCGTGCCAGCCGATCAGCACCAGCCCCACGACCTGTGATCGAATCATTTCCTCCGCCTCATCCAGGCTATCGGTCTGCACCAGTGACAGACGCTGCTCCTGCAGCAGTTCATCGGTATCATCCAGCGGCTCAGGCTGGCTGCTGATCAGCAGCAACTTCCCGGCTGGGCCCGACGGCACCAGGTCGCGGATAGCGTGAACCAGCTTGCCGCTCTCGACCGGCTTGGTCAGGTAGTCATCGGCACCTTTTTCCAACCCCAGCTCACGTTCTTCGAGCATCGACTGCATCACCACCGGAATGTGGGCCGTTTGCGGATCGCCCTTGAGGGATTTAAGCACCTGCCAACCGTCCATGCCAGGCATCAGCACATCCAGCACGATCACGTCGGGACGATGTTCCCGGGCCGCCGCGATGCCGGCCGGCCCGCTTTGCGCGGTCACGACATCGAACTGCTCGCGCGCCAGAATTCGCTTGGCCAGGTCGCGGACGCTGAAGTCATCGTCGATGATCAGCACGCGCACCGGCTTGAGCTCGGCCGAGTCTGCCGGCGAGGTCTCGATTACGCCAGGCGCCTCCCTTTTGGCCACACTTTCAACCTCGTCGGTCAGCAAGGGGAAAGTCAAGGTGAAGCAGGTCCCCTTGTTATGCTCGCTGCTGACCGTCAGGCTGCCGCCCATCAGCTCGGCGAAGCGCTTGGAAATGGTCAGACCCAAGCCGGTACCGCCAAACTGCCGGGTAGTCGAGGAATCGGCCTGGGTGAAAGCGTCGAACACCTTTTCCAGCTGCTCGGAGGTCATGCCGATGCCGGTATCGGTGACGGCAACCTCGACCCGCGGCTGCCCGTGCACGCGGCAGGCACGCGCGCTCAGGATGATCTTGCCCTTGGTTGTGAATTTGGCGGCGTTGCTGAGCAGGTTCAGCAGCACCTGGCGAAGCTTGGTGGTATCGGCCTGGATCGGCGCCTCCAGGCCGTCGATATCCAGGGCCAGCACGTTGTCGTTCTTGTCAACCAGCGGCTGGGCGGTGGCGATGGTGTCGTCGATCAGTTCTCGCAGTCGGATCGGCTCCAGGAACAGGGTCATCTTGCCCGCCTCGACCTTGGAAATATCGAGAATGTCGTTGATCAGGGCCAGCAGATGACGGCCGGCGGCCTGGATCTTGCCCAGGTCGGCTTCGAACTCCCGGGCGGTCACGTCCGGATCGTCTTCGATCTCCTCGAGAATCATTTCGCTGTAGCCGATGATGGCATTCATGGGCGTGCGCAGCTCGTGGCTCATGTTGGCCAGAAAATCACTCTTGGCCTGATTGGCCTGATCGGCCTGGGCGCGCGCAGCCTTGAGCTCGGCCAGCATCTCTTCGATATGCTGGGCCATGCCGTTGAACTGACTGCCCAGCTGGCCCAGCTCATCGCCGCCCAGGTCAGGAATGCGATAGTCAAAGCGACCGCCACGCCAGCGATCCACGCCGCTGGTCAGGGCCCGCAGTGAACGACGAATATGTCGCTCCAGCGGGTAGCCGAGCCCGAGCACGGCAATCAGGGCCAGCACGAAAACCACCTTGATGATCAGACTGCTGCGATCAACCAGATGGGTCATTTCCTCGTTCAGGGTTAGCGCCGCTTGCTGCAGCGCGCCAGCCTTGTCGGCCAGCTCGGCGCGGGCTGCCAGCAACACCTCGCGCAGCTCACCCGGGCTGGTCCCGGCCGCCTCGGACTCAACTTCCTGTGCTGGCTGACCGGCAAGCAGGCGCACGTAGGCCTGCCAGGCGCTCAGCAAGCGATCCAGGGCAGCACCAGAAACGGTCTCGGCGGCGTGTTCATCAAGCGCTTGTTGAATACCCAGCCGCTGGGCCTGAACCTGATCCAGGCTGGCCAACAGGCTGTCGCGCTCGCTGTCTGACAGGGTTTGACCGTTATCCAGACCAACCAGGGCCTCCAACGCTTGAAGCTGCCGATTGAGGGCGTCGATCTGCTGGCCGATCTCGCTGACATCGGCCTGGGCCGCGCTGACCGATTGCAGGGCCCTGACGACCTCGCTGCTGGTGCGATTGGTCTGCAGAAAGATGCCGCTGCTGATGAGAAACAAGGCCAGCACAATGGCTGAGACCAGGCTGATGCGGGTAATCAGGGTCATGGTTGGCAGGCTCCGGGGGCAGTTGATCGGTGATGGTGACCCCAGGCTGCCATCAGGCGGCTGGTAGCAGGGTCTGGATCTTCCCAAGCAGTCGCTTCAAATCCACCGGCTTGGTGTCGTAGTCGTCACAGCCAGCCTCGAGGGCGCGCTGGCGATCACCGTCCATCGCATGGGCGGTCAGGGCAATGATGGGTATCTCGGCCAGCGACTCATTGGCCTTGAGTTCGGCGGCAACAGTCCAGCCATCCTTGACCGGCAGGCTCATGTCCAGCAGCACCAGGTCAGGCTTCAGCGCCGCGGTCATGTCGAGACCGGCCTGACCGTCCACGGCCTGCTCGACGACATAGCCCTTGCGCGCAAGACGCCGACTGAGCATGTCCCGGTTCATCTCGTTGTCTTCAATCAGCAGCAGGGTCTGGGGCATGGGATAGGGCTATCGGCAATGGCTTTGGCAGGCGTTCAATGATTGGGCACTTTTTCGAGCAGCGCAAACAGGCGGGTCGAGGCAGCAACCGAGGTCAGACCGACATAGTACCGCCCAGGCCCGCGCCGCGCACAGGGCTCGATTACCTTGCAGTAGATTTCCAGCTCGGCATCCGGTCCGGCCCGAAGACGCAGGTTAGTCATCGGCTGCAGCGGGTCGATACAGCACAACACCGCCCTGCGACTGCCCAGCGCTTCGACCTGGCCCTGAAACTCCGGGCCGTCGAGTTTCTTGTCGGTCAGCTCATTCAGGCGCACCGGCAGCGGCGTCGGCAGCTCGACCAGATCGGTCAGATCAGCTTCCAGGTGCACCGACCAGGGTTCGCCGATGCCAGTCGCTTCATGCAGTGTCACCGGCTGCTCGATGCCCTTGGCGTCAACCTCGAAACTGCGCCCGCATTCCAGCCCATCGCCAATGTCGGCCGCGGTGAACTCCGAGACCAGAATCTGGCCGCCGACGGTGAAGGATTCGATCCGCCCAGTGAGATTAACGTGGTGACCGACCACAGCGAACTTGGAGCGAATTTCCGAGCCGATATTGCCGACCACGACTTCTCCGGTATTGATCCCTATGCCCATTTCCACGGCCGGCAGGCCGCGCTCGGCGGCATCAGCGTTGACCCGGGCCATGGCCCGCTGCATCTCGATGGCGCAGGCTACCGCCCGCCCGGCATCGTCGTCCTGCACCAGGGGAGCACCAAACAAGGCCAAAATGGCATCGCCGATAATCTCGTCGATGGTTCCGCCGTAGCGAACAATGACCTCGCTCATCGCTTCCAGGTAGAGATTGAGCAGGCTAACCACATCGACCGGGCTCAGCTTCTGGCTCAGTTCGGTAAAGCCGCGCAGGTCGGTCATCATGATGGTGACTTTTTGCAGGCCCCCGCCGAGTTTCAGACCGTCTTTCCGGTCCAGGATCTGGCGGACAACGTCGTCTGACAGGTAGCGCCCGAACACCTTGCGGATGAATTCGTAGCTACGCTCCAGCTTGCGCTGGTAGCTTTGCTCGCGATCGCGCCAGGCCTTGCGCTCCAGGCAGGCGCGAATGCGGGCGCGCAGAATGACTGGATTGAGCGGCTTGACCAGGTAGTCCTGGGCACCGGCCTCGATGCAGCGGACCACGCCTTGCTGGTCATGCAGCCCGGTAATGACGATCACCGGCACGTTCCGCAGCTCGTCGCGGTCATGCATGATCTTGAGCACTTCGAAGCCGTTCATGTCGGGCATCATCAGATCGAGCAGGACCAGATCGGGCGGGGCCTCTTCCATCATCGCAAGCGCTTGCCGACCGGACTCGGCGGCCAGGGTATCGTGACCCTGGCTGGCAAGCTGGTGGGTCAGGAGACTACGGTTGCTCTCGTTGTCGTCCACAACAAGAATGCGACCGAGGATATCGTCAGACCGCGCGTCGGCCCGACCGAGGCTTTCGAAAATCGCCTCAAGCTCGGCCTCTTCGCCGGCATCCGGCACCTGGCCATCGCCGCCGGGGGCAAGCTGGTCCACGGTAGCCAACAGGGTTTCGGATTCGCGCTGCAGGTGACCAAGGCAAGCGGCAACCGGTTCGCCCAGGCAGTCTTCGTCTTCCAGGGCTTCGCTGATCAGCTCGGCATAACCGGTCACGGCCCCCAAAGCATTGCGCATGTCGTGACGGATGCGCTGTGATTGCCGAGCGAGCTCGCCGGCGTCTGCACCCTGCGCGGCACTCAGTGCCTCGCCAACCAGGGCCTCGAGCTGGCAGATGGCGGTGACGATGCGTTCATGGTCGGCGGCCAGTGAAGCTGCCAGGTCCTGGTCAACCAGGGCACCAAGCTGATCGGCCAACAGGCTGGCATACCCTTCCAGGGCCTGGGCCGGGGCCTCGAACCGCTCCCGGATTCGACGCTCCCGGGCGTGTCTCAAACGCTCCTTATCGCTCATGCCAGTGTCGTGATGAGTGCGTCGCCAACGTTACCACGACCAAGCCGGCAGACGCGCACTGGGCGATTATTGGGGCGGCGCTAACGCGTGCACCCGAACGCGATCACGACCGGCCCGCTTGCCCGCATACAAGGCCTGGTCCACATGGCGCATCCAGCCCTCGAGGCTGGCGTCATCGGGCTCAATACCGACCACGCCAAAGGTAGCGGTAAAGTGAACCTCGGCTTCTTCCAGCGCCACCGGATTGGCGCGGAAAGCGGCGCGCAGCTGCTCGCACAAGGCAACGGCCTGATCAGTGTCGAACCCATCCAGGGCGACCAGGAATTCTTCACCTCCCCAGCGTGCGGCAAGCGCCGAAGGCGGCAGATTTTCCTGCAGAACAAAAGCAACCTTGCGCAACACGCGATCCCCGGCATCGTGACCGTGGCGATCATTCAAATCCTTGAAATGGTCAAGATCGAACAAGACAAGACTCAGCTTGTCTACGCCCTCGCGCCGGGCCTTGCGCAGCGTATTGAAACGCTCGGTAAAGCCACGTCGATTCAGCAGGCCGGTCAGAAAGTCCTGGGCCGATTGATTGCGTAGCTGAGTGTTGGCGTCGGCCAGCTCGCGGGTTCGCGCTTCAACCATTTGCTGCAGACGGGTGTTGGCAAAGCGCATCGTACTCATGCGAACCTGGATTGGCACCCAGATCAGGCCCAGCAGCAGCAGGCCGGCCAGCAGCCAAACCCAGGGCACGCGCCACCAGGGGGCATCGACGACGATGGTCAGCAGCAGCGGCTGTTCAGCCTGGACGCCGCGACTGTTCCAGCCTTCGGCAACCAGCCGGTAGCGTCCGGGCGGCAGGTTGACATAGCGAACGCTGCGCTCGGTCGTCAACGGACCAAAATCCTGATCCAGGCCCTCCAGCTTCAGGCGCATGACGTTGCGACCGGCATCATGAAAATCCAGCACGGCCAACTGCAGCAGCAGGTCACGATGATCAGGCGCCAGTCGCACCTCCGGGCGCAGCGGGTCCAGCTGCCGGGTAAGGTCCTCGCCGCCCACCCAGAGTCGGCTGAGCACGATCTGCGGTGGACGGTACTCGGCCACCAGGCGCGGCTCCTGAAGCACGGCTGCGCCGCGATTGGTCCCCACCAGCAAGCGGCCCGACGGATCCAGGGCAACGGCATTGCGCTGCAGGCCGAGCCCGGGCAGACCATCGGCCAGGCCATAGCTGACAAAGCGATCGCTATCAGGCAACTGGCGGGCCAGGCCGTTTGGCGTCAGTACCCAACGCCCGGCATCCGGATGCTGAAACAGACCGCTGATACGAGCAGCCGGCAGCCCGCGTTCGGTGCCAAACTGCTGCCGTTGCCCGGTTTCAGGATCGAACCTGACCAAACCGTCCCCCGTGCACAGCCAAAGCTTGCCCTGATCCGGCACCACGCAGTAATAAGAAGGCTCATGCCGCGCTTCGGTCGCCAAGGGCCAATGCCTGAGATGGCGATCAGCCAGATCGACCGAAAACAGTCCGGCATAGCGTGTGGCCACCCACAATCGGCCTTGCTCGTCAGGCGTCAACTGGTACACCGAATCACCCCGCGTCTGCTGCAGTTCGTTCAACAACAGCTCAACCTGTCCAGTTCGTGGCTGCCAGCAAGCCAGCCCGTGGTGCCACAGGGCCAGCCAGAGACAGCCA
>SKQI01000126.1 GCA_007119095.1 Wenzhouxiangella sp.
GTGATAACGCCGCCAGGTGGCACTCATGTCCGGGTCACTGGACAATCGTCGGAGCAAAAAACCCTGCGCCTTGTCGTCAAGCTCTCCGTCCATCAGGCTGGAGAGGTGTTCCCGGTTTGATTCCGTCATCGCAGTCCGTCCAGTTTCATTGATTATCAAGCAATGGGCGCAGGCGCTGATCGATTGCCTCGCGGGCCCGAAAAATTCGAGATCGAACGGTGCCAATCGGGCACTCCATGGTCGTCGCGATCTCTTCGTAACTCATGCCTTCCATCTCGCGCAGCGTGATGGCAACTTTCAAGTCCTCCGGCAAATCGGAGATGGCCTGATGAATGGTTCGCTCGATCTCTTCTCGAAGCAGCTCGTGCTCCGGCGAACCTCTATCCTTCAGACGCGTGTCGACCTGAAATTGTTCCGCATCTTGTGCATCAACATCCGATAACGGCGGTCGTCGACCTTGCGCGACCAGGTGATTCTTGGCCGTATTGATGGCGATGCGATACAGCCAGGTATAAAAAGCGCTGTCGCCGCGAAAGTTTTTCAGCGCGCGATATGCCTTGATGAACGCCTCCTGGGAGACATCCATGGCCTCTGCGTGATCGGATACATAGCGAGAAATCAGGCTGATGATCTTGTGCTGGTATTTGCCTACCAGGACGTCGAAAGCCTTCTTGTCGCCTTTCTGTACCCGCTCGACGAGCTTCTGATCAACTTCACGTTCGCCCATCAGGGCCGTCCTTGCTCCGTAGCTGACGGCCGGGCCTGCATGGTGGACAGCGACCCGGCCGGATAGTTTCATTCAGTGGTGGTTCAGGTTGCAGTTTTCCCTCTCCCGCGCTGCAGTCTCGACTTTTCGGCTTCGACCGACGCTGTACAGCTGACACTGAACCCGTAGGGCATAAAGAATAGCATGTTCACCAGAAGCATCCGATACCACGTGTGCTTGCCAATCGTTGATGCGATAATAAGCGGCTTTGCCAATGAATGACGGGAGAACCTCAGGCCATGAGCAAGCAGCAGATTCTGGACCAGCTCGGACTCAAAGACATCAACCCCGGCGCCTGTTTCGGGCCCGGACAATGGTCGTCAATCGACGATCAGAACCTGATCGAATCGGTCAATCCGACCAACGGCCAGATCATTGCCCGGGTTGGCGGCGCCAGCGCGGCTGACTATGACAAGGTCATCCAGACGGCCCAGGAAGCAGCGGCGGCCTGGAAGACAGTGCCGGCACCGATCCGTGGTGAGGCAGTGCGCCTGGTCACGGCGGCGCTGCGTGACTACAAGGATCCGCTGGGCTCGCTGGTCGCCATGGAAATGGGCAAGATCAAGGCCGAGGGCGACGGCGAAGTCCAGGAAATGATCGACATCGGCGACTTTGCCGTTGGCCAGTCGCGGATGATGTACGGCAAGACCATGCATTCCGAGCGCCCCGGTCACCGGATGTATGAGCAGTGGCATCCGCTGGGCGTGGTTGGCGTCATTACCGCATTCAACTTCCCGGTTGCGGTCTGGGCCTGGAACGCCCTGCTGTCGGCGATCTGCGGCAATGCCACGATCTGGAAACCCAGCCCCAAGGGCGTGCTGTGCTGCGCGGCAGTGCAGAACATCGCCAACGAGGCCCTGGCCGGCACCGACTATCCGCCGATCTTCACCTCATTCATGGAAAGCGGCCACGACCTGGCCCAGCGTTTTGTCGACGACGAGCGTGTCGCCCTGATGTCGTTTACCGGCTCCAGCGAAATCGGCCGCAAGGTCGGCGAGCGGGTCGCAGCGCGCTTCGGCAAGAGCCTGCTCGAACTGGGCGGCAACAATGCCATCATCATCGACGAGACGGCGGATCTGAAACTGGCCATTCCGGCCGTGGTATTCGGCGCCGTCGGCACCGCCGGCCAGCGCTGCACCACCACGCGGCGTCTGTTCGTGCACGAATCCCTGTTCGACCAGGTCACCGAATCCCTGGTCAAGGCCTATGGTCAGGTTCGCATCGGCGACCCGCTGGACCCGAAGACCCTGATGGGCCCACTGACCGATGAAAACTCGGTCAAGCGCTTCGAGCAGGCGGTCGAGCGTGCCCAGGCGGCCGGCGGCGAGGTACTGGTCGGCGGCAAGCGCATCGAAAGCGACGGCTATTTCGTCCAGCCCACCATCATCCGCGCCGAGAATCACTGGGATATCGTCCAGGAAGAGACCTTTGCCCCGATTCTGTATGTGATGCCGTTCAAGGACCTGGAACAAGCCATGGCCATGCACAACGACGTGCGCCAGGGTCTGTCCTCGGCGATTTTCACCACCGATGTGCGCAACGCCGAGTTCTTTCTGTCGCATCGCGGCTCCGACTGCGGTATTGCCAACGTCAACATCGGCACCTCGGGTGCGGAAATTGGCGGCGCCTTCGGCGGTGAGAAGGAAACCGGCGGTGGCCGCGAATCTGGCTCGGATGCCTGGCAGGCGTATATGCGTCGGCAGACAAATACGATCAACTGGTCGACGGAGTTGCCGTTGGCGCAGGGGATCAAGTTTGATCTTTGAGGAATAAGGGAAACATCTAGTGTATCGGTGGTTGAGGTCGGGACTTTTCATGCTGCCGCCAGAGGCGGCGCATGATGTGGCCTTGAATGCGCTGGCGGCCGGGCGGGTGGTCGGGCTGCCGCGTTTGCTGGGCGGCTGCCCGGCCTCGGCGCCGGTTGAGCTGATGGGTCTTGCCTTTCCGAACCCGGTGGGTTTGGCGGCCGGGCTGGACAAGAACGGGGATTTCATCGACGCCCTGGGCCAGCTCGGCTTTGGCTTTATCGAAGTCGGCACGGTTACCCCAAAACCGCAGCCCGGCAACCCCAAGCCGCGCATGTTCCGGCTGCCCGAGCACCAGGGGCTGATCAATCGATTGGGGTTCAACAACAAGGGCGTGGATCACCTGGTCGAGCGCCTGAAAAACCGCCGATTCGAGGGCATCGTCGGTGCCAACATCGGCAAGCAGAAAGACACGCCCGTGGAACGCGCCGCCGATGACTACCGGCACTGCCTGGAAAAGGTCTATCCGCACTGCGATTACGTCACGGTCAATATCTCCTCGCCAAACACCGCCAACCTGCGCGCCTTGCAGGACACCGGGCCGCTGCGTGAGCTGCTGGCCGAGCTGACCGGCCTGCGTGATCAACTGGCCGACAGCCATGAGCTGTACCGCCCGGTACTGATCAAGATCGCACCAGACTGGGAACAGGCCGCCCTGCTGGCCTCACTGGAAGTCATTGGCGAATCCGGCATCGACGGGCTGATCACCACCAACACCACCCTGGATCGCAGCGCCGTGGCCGGTCATCGCCACGCCGAACAAGCCGGTGGCCTGAGCGGTGCGCCCGTCAAGACCGCCGCTGACCAGGTATTGAAGCAGGCTCGCGACGTGCTGGGACCGCAGTTTCCGATCATCGGTCTGGGCGGCATCACGCAAGGTCAGGATGCGGCCGACAAGCGCCATGCCGGTGCCAACCTGGTTCAGATCTACACCGGCTTCATCTACCAGGGGCCGACCCTGATTCGCGACTGCATCCAGGCCTGGCGCGAGGCAGGCTGAGCGTGGCCGCGGCGATCACCCACGACGCCGACCTGTCAGGCTTAAGCACGTTCAAGCTGCCGGCCCGCGCCCGCGAACTGGTCGAACTGACCGCGCCGGACCAGCTAGCGGCGCTGCCCGCCAGCGAGCTGCCCCTGCTGGTGCTGGGCGGCGGCTCCAACACGATCTTTCTTGACGACTGGCCGGGCCGGATACTGCTCAACCGCCTCACCGGCCTGCAAATCCAGCGCCTCGATGAGGAGCACAGCCTGGTTCATGCCGGCGCTGGCGAGTCTTGGCACCGCCTGGTCATGAACTGCATCGCCCGGGGCCTGCACGGGCTGGAGAACCTGGCGATGATTCCCGGTTCGGTCGGCGCGGCACCGATCCAGAATATCGGTGCCTATGGTGTCGAGCTGTCCGACGTGCTCGACTCGGTGCGTGCATGGGACTGGCAGCAGTCCAGGACCGTCAGACTGTCGGCCGCCGACTGCCGGCTGAGCTATCGCGACAGCCGCTTCAAGTCCACTGACCGCGATCGCTTCCTGATTCTTTCGATCAGCCTGAGGCTATCGCATTGCTTTGCACCCAACACCGGCTATGACAGCCTGGCTGATGCGCTGGCCAAGCGCCATCTGGAAAGGCCCAATCCACGCCAGCTCGCGGCAACCGTCATGCGCCTGCGCCGCCACCGCCTGCCTGATCCTGCCCGCCTGGCCAATGCCGGCAGCTTCTTCAAAAACCCGGTACTGCCCGCCGAGACCGCCTCGGCCCTGCTTGATGATTTCCCGCGCCTGCCACACTGGCCAATGCCCGATGGCCAGGTCAAACTCGCCGCCGGCTGGATGATCGAGCGCCTGGGCTTTCGCGGCTATCGCATTGGCGATGCCGGGGTGTACAACAACCATGCCCTGGTCCTGGTCAACCATGGCCAGGCCACGGCCGACCAGCTTCTTGAGCTGATCGAGCATATCCAGGCCGCCGTCGGCGACGAATATGATGTCGAGCTGGAACCCGAACCAATGCTGATCGGTCGCAAATTAATGTCCCAATAATGTCAAACTATCGCCCTGATCAGGAGACTACTCGTTTGGACGCCACTGGCCTGCCACCTCGAGATCGAGCGCTGTACCGAGTGCTGTACAAGCGCCTGCGCCTGCCGAGAACGCTGGTCCACAACATCATGGGCGAGCTGCGGCGACGCCGGCCGGGCCCGGAAATCAAACAGCGTCAAGCATTGCTGCAGGACTTCCAGCCAGGCCCGTTGGCCCTGGATCCAGACACGGGCTGGCGCTTCATCGATCGGGGAGAAAGCGCCGAGCTGACCGAGCTGGCCGAACGCTGTGCCGCACTGTTCGAGTCCTTCCGCGACGAAGGCCATGCCGACGAAGTGCTGGCGACGCCGCGGTGAACTCGCGCTACCACCTGGAGCTGGACGGCCTCACCGGCCCCTACGCCGAACTGGATCCTATCCAGCGCCTGGCGTTGGAGCATCCGGCAAGTCCTTAAGAGTTGGCCGTGCAACAAGCCGCGCTGGGCAGCTCGCGCCCGCGACAGTTGCAACAGGCAAATCCCGAGGAACAGACCGCGCTGCAGCCGCTGCCGAAAGCAGCGCACGAGCAGGCGCTGGCGCCTGGTCCGCCGGCACTGCACTGAGCCTCTGGCCTGTCACCGGTGTCACAGGCAACCGCAACGGGGCCTGAGGTGAGGTGCGCATAGGCCTCGGAAAACACCTCGCTGGCCGGCAGACTGCGTGCCAGTTGTGTGCCAGCAAGATTGAACCCCACCTCAAAAGACTCCACCGCCGAGCCCTCGCTACCAGTGAGTGCCGAGGCGCTGTCCAGCAGGTCATCTGCAGGCAACTGCTCCCAGCCATCGATCGCAGGCGTCGGGCTTTGCCGGGCCAGCCAGGCCAGTCCGTCGGCAGCGCTCGCCCAGGCTATCGTCTGTAGCGCCGACAAATGAATCAGGCGGGCCTGGGCATAAGGGCCGGACTGGAGCGGCAGTGCCTGGTTGGACTCAATGCGTTTAATGGCAGCAACCGTGCAGGCAGAATCGTTTTGCAAGCCACCTTGTTCATCGTTCCAGCATTTGGCGTGGTCCTCAACAACCAATAGCAGATAAGCCGATCCCTGCCCCTCAAATGCCCCGTTACTGTCCTGCTCCAGCACAATCAGGTCAGGCCAGTGCTCTCTGCTGTGCCATTCCGTGCCGAGCTGATGCTCGAACAGCTGCATTGGCGTATCAAAGGCCGTGCCCTGGCCAACATCAAAGGCCCAGCCTTTCGATAAGCCAAACAGCAAAGCGAACAAAATGATAGACAATCGTCGGGCAACAGCCCGTTGCTGACCACGTAAATCTATAGATTTCTCCCGCTGCACCATGAGCCAAGGGAGGCCTGAACATTGGCCTCCACAATCTTTAGGCTAGTGAAACGAAGCCATGAAAGCCAAGAATGGCTTTGGAAGTGAACAAACTAGATCTCAACCAGCTCCACCCGGCGATTCTGGGCGCGACCGTCTTCGCTACGGTTTGTCGCCACCGGCGCCATCATCCCTGCGCCGGCGGCCTGCAAGCGCTCACCGTCAATGTCGTGATGCTCTTCCAGCCAGTTGCCCACAGCCCGAGCCCGTTGCATGGACAGGTTCAGGTTGTACTCGAAGTCACCGACGTTGTCGGTGTGGCCAACGATCAGCAGTTCCAACTCTTCGTTCTGTTCCAGCACCTCGGCAATGGTGGCCAGGGCATCAGCCGACTCATCGATGATCTCGGCGCTGTCGAACTCGAACAGGATATCGCGCACGGCTACCCGGCCCTCGGCAATGATGCCGCTTTCGATTTGTTCAGCGGTCAAATCCTCGGCCTCGTGGGCAGCAACGATTTCATCGCGCTCGACTGGCTGACGTTCAGCCGGCTGCGGTGCTTCCATGGTCAGCGCGGTTTCTTCGGCCGGTACTTCAACAACATCGACCAGGATCAGCGGCTCGGAATCCGAGTTGTTGTGGATCAGCACCGTGACATACACATCCTCTTCGGAGTGACGAGCAGCGAGAAAACGCTTGTCTCTTTCCGCGCGGTTGCCCGCCCGACGCATCGTGCTGCGCGATACACCCCTGGGTCGATCACGATCAAAAAAGCCGACCGAGTGAAAACGTCGCCCCAACTCATCGCGTCCGCTGCCGGCAAACTCGATGTCGAAGCCGGACTGTTCCAGACCGTCGACATAGGCACGCTTGACCTGCAGCGTGCTGATTTCAGGGTTTTGCAGCAGATAGCTGAGCTGGGTGTGCTCACCCTCCAGGGTGTATGAGTCATCGAACTCACCGCTGTCCAGCGCTCCGAACGGCATGGTGACGCGGTCAAACTCGACGAAACGATAGGTAATCAAGTCGCTGCCCGTCACCCGGGGCACCAAGGGATGATCACCCCAGCCCTCCGGGTCATCGGCAAACGAGACGGAGGCGGGCACAGCGGCTACCGCCAGGATCAGAAGAATCGTTACGGCTTTCCTGCTAATCATGAGTATTCGTGAAGTGCGATTGAATCCTCAGTGTAGGAAAGCAGGGAAGCGCTTGCAGAAATCCAGCGGAAATTCGTCAGTTTTTCCCTTCGCGACGCCAAGGAATGTCGGGTGGCTGAAGCCGCCGTCCGCGCGCGTCCGCGACCTCTCCGAAACGATCGTGGCCCGCGTGCCAGTCATCCTGGGCACGCTCGATGTCGGCCTTCGAATGAGCAACGAAATTCCACCAGATAGTAATTTCGGCATCCAGCGGCTCACCACCAATGAGCAGGGCCCGGCCGCCGCCGCTGAACTCAAGGTCTACCGCTTCGCGCTTGAGGCCGAGATAGGCCAATTCGTCGACGGCCAACGGGCTGCCATCCACAATCAGGCCACCTTCCAGCGGCAGAATGCCGTATTCGAAAGCTGGATTGAGTTCGAGTCGCTGTTGGCCTTTCTGCCGCCACTGCAGGTCCATGCCAATCAGCGGCGAGAAGCTCAAGGTGGGCGCCTGCTGGCCGGCATAACTGCCCACCAGCAGGGTTGCTGAGAGCTCGCCCAGTTCGAACCTGGGCAGTTCCGGGTAATGATCGAATCGGGGAGCAGTGAAGCGGTCGGCGTATGGCAGGGCAATCCAGAGCTGAGCGGCGTGCAGCTCTCGACAGCCGGGCACGGTTTCTTCAATGTGACTGATGCCCTTCCCCGCGGTCATCAGGTTGACCTGGCCCGGGCGAATGATCTGCTCATAGCCCAGACTGTCACGGTGCAAGACCTCTCCGGCAATCATCCAGGTAAAGGTCTGCAGACAGATATGGGGATGCGGCCCAACCACCAGACCCGGCTGATCGTCTTCGAAGCGCGCCGGGCCGGCATGGTCCAGAAAACACCAGGCTCCGATCAGGCGCCGCTGTCTGTGCGGCAGCAGCCGGGCGACCGGGATCCCCCCGACATCAGAAGTACGGGCAATGATGCGCTGAAATTCGCGTTGCCCTTCGATGGTCGGACATTCTCGGTCAAGCGCCGTGGCAGCATCGCAATCGGAAGTACTCATGAGCGGTCTCGCCTGTCTGGTGATCGACGCTCATTGTGCACCAGAAAAGCAAATGCCGAGCGCAGAGGCTCGGCATTTCGGCAGTAAGGCAGAACTTACCGGGACTTGAAAATAAAGTCAGGCGTCGAATCGAGCCTTGAGCTTTTTCAAGGCCACGGCCTCAAGCTGACGAATGCGCTCGGCAGAAACACCATACTTGTCGGCCAGTTCCTGCAGCGTTGCCTTGGGGTCCAGCAGCCAGCGACTCTGGATGA
>SKQI01000096.1 GCA_007119095.1 Wenzhouxiangella sp.
CATTCCGCATAAGCATACGGAAATAGAATTCGGGAAACCAGCGCCGAATACGCCAGGCCCAGCGCGTATTGCCGTGAGTGAGCAGCATGAAGCGTGGCCGCTCGATGGCCTTGAAGACCACCTCAGCCACATGTTCGGCCTTGACCCCGGATCGCTCCATCCAGCGTTCTACCCGTTTGCCATAGCTTTCATCAGGTGCGCGCATGGTTTCAGTCAGCCTGGTGGGAACAAAGGCCGGGCATAGCGCGGAAACCGCCACGCCGGCCGCGTGCAGCTCGGCCCTGAGCATTTCCGACATCGCAATCACGGCCGCTTTGGCAGTGCCGTAGGCATTGATCCCGGGGGCCGCGGCAAAGCCGGCAAATGAGGCAACGTTGATGATGTGTCCCCTGCCCTGCTGGCGCATCAATGGCGCAAAGGCCTTGCAACCCAGGACCACGCCAATCAGATCAATACCCATCACCCAGCGCCAGTCCTCTATCGAGGTTTCTTCCAGCGTGCCACCCACCGCCACGCCGGCGTTGTTGACCAGCACTTCCAGGCTGCCAAAGCGCTCGGCAACCATCGCCGCAGCCGCTGTCCAGGCCTGTTCATCGGTCACGTCCATCACCAACGCATGGCCATGCTCGCCCAGACTATCGGCGACGCTGCGCGCTCTCTCTTCAGCCAGATCGGCCACTATCACTTGCCAGCCAGCCGCGGCAAAGCGCCGCGCCATTGCCTCACCCAGGCCGGCACCGGCGCCGGATATGAATACGGTTCCCGGGTTTTCGCTGCCCGGTTGGAGGTTGTTCTTCATTGGTTGAAAATGTCCTTATTCAAAGCCCAGCCAGACCGCGCCAACCAACACCAGGGCAGCGGCGATGAACAGCTTCAGCATGAGCGGCCAGGCGAACTTCAGCCATTTGGCATAGGAAATACCCGCCATGCCGAGAATACCCATCAGAATGGCATTGGTCGGAATGATCATGTTGGTGAAACCGTCACCGAGCTGGTAAGCAAGTACCGCCACCTGGCGGCTGACTCCGACGAGATCGCCGAGCGGCGCCATCAGCGGCATGGTGACAAAGGCCTGACCACTACCTGACGGAATGAACAGGTTCAGGATGGACTG
The DNA here is from genome assembly GCA_007119095.1 of Wenzhouxiangella sp. Classification (GTDB taxonomy): domain Bacteria; phylum Pseudomonadota; class Gammaproteobacteria; order Xanthomonadales; family Wenzhouxiangellaceae; genus Wenzhouxiangella. The sequence goes on from SKQI01000096.1 coordinate 1,115, forward strand.
GATGATCAGCATGCCCACCGCCGACAGCTCAGCCCCGACCAGGCCCAGCGGCAAGGACAGGTAGTGAACGATGGTGTGCAGGATCTGCCCATCCTCCATGATCAGGGCAATGCCTCGGGCAATACCGACCAGCAGTGCGGTTTCAGTGAGTTGGCGTGCCCCGATAATGAACTTCTCGGCGGTAATGCTGGGTGAAAGCCGGCCGATGACGGCGGCAAAAAGCCCCAGGATCAGGAACGCGGCCCCTAGCTCGTTCAGATACCAACCTCGGCGAGCGATTCCAAAAATGGCGATCCCCAGCGCGAGCAGGAATCCAAGCACGATGGCGACATGACCCCAGTTCATTTTCGGGTAGTCGCGCGGCGGTTCGGCGGCCTCGATGAGCTCCGAGTCGTTGACCATGCTCGCGGCCGGATCACGTCGGACACGTTCGGCGTAGGACCAGACGTGGTGAACGGCTATCAGTACAAAGGGTACCAGCAGGCCCAGACGCACCTGCCAGCCGGAATAGATTGGCAGCTCGGCTACACCCTGCGCCACGACCACGGTGTACTGATTGAAGGCGGCGACACCGTAGCCAACCCCGTAGCCGGAAATCACCATCGCCACGGCGGTCATCGGGTCCATGCGCATGGCCCGGCATAGCGCGACCAGGATCAGCACGAAGGGAATGTACTCGCCCGAGGAACCGACCGCGCTGGAAGCCATTGCGAAAACAAAGATGACCACAAAAATCAGCATGGCCGGGCGATCACTGAATCGTTCCAGCAGGCGACCCAAAAGGGCGTCAATGGTGCCGGTGGCGCGAATGATGGCGAGCACGCCACCAATGATGAACAGGAAGAAAATGATATCCGAGGCCGCTGCAAAGGCTCTGGGTACGGCGGTGAACAGCTCCAGCGGCCCGATACGTTGGCGTTCTTCTACCACCTCGTAGGAGCCCGGCACGACCATGGCCCGTCCGGCCTCGTTGAGCTCAGTCTGGAAATGGCCTTGGGGAATGATCCAGGTGGCGATCAGGGCTGCCACCATCAGGAAAAACAGCAGCGCCAGGGTATTGGGAACTTTGAAGGTCATCGGCTTTTGGCCAAGCGTGGTGGAAAAGGCAGCCGCTGATTGTACGGGCTGACTCCAACCGGGGCCAGTTTCCTGTCAATCGGTTTCCCGTTGATTCGGCCTGGGTTATGCTGACCTGGCCCTGGCAACCGGAACCGATCAGCCGATATGGTCAGCAGAAAACGCGCTCCTGCCCGCGAAATCTTCGGCTGGGCGATGTTTGATTTCGCCAACCAGGCCTATACGCTGCTGATTATCACGGTTGTCTTCGGCGACTTGTTTACCCGCGTCATAGTCGGTGACGGACCGGACTACCGCCTTGGCAACCTGCTCTGGAGCGTAGCACTGGCGGTCAGCTATCTGCTGGTGGTGGTCGCGAACCCGATTTGCGGCGCGGTAATGGATCATTCACGCCTGCGCAAGCGCTTTCTGCTGGTCAGCTATCTGGCCACCGTGGCCACTACGGCACTGCTATGGCTGGTCGAGCCGGGCTGGATCATGCTGGCCATGGTGCTGATCATCCTGTCCAACTTTTCCTATGCCATCGGCGAGGCGTTCATCGCCAGCTTTTTGCCGGCCCTGGGGCCGCGCAAGGACCTGGGCTGGATCTCGGGCCTGGGCTGGAGCCTGGGCTATGTTGGCGGCATGGTCTCGACCATCTTTGCGCTGGCTTTCCTGGGCGAGGTCAGCGCCGAAAATTATGATCGAGTTCGCTGGGTCGGGCCGTTTGCCGCCGGTTTCTTCTTGCTCGCCGCCATTCCAACCTTTATCTGGCTGCGAGAGCGCGGACGGCGACGGCCGCTGCCCAAGGGTCAATCCATGGTCAGCGCCGGCTTCGCCCGCTTGCGCAACACCCTGGCCCACCTGGCGGATTTTCGGGATCTGCGCAGCCTGCTGATCTCGGTGTTTTTCATGATGGCCGGGATCTACATCATCATCAGTTTTTCGTTCATTTATGGCGCGCAGGTCATTGGCTGGGACGAAGAAGTGCGGGTGATCATGTTCGTCACCGTGCAGATCACCGCCGCTATCGGCGCCCTGACGTTTGGCTTCATTCAGAGCCGCATTGGCGCTCGTCGCACCTATCTGATCACTCTGGGGCTCTGGCTGGCCGCCATTCTCGCCATCTGGCAGACCCCGCTGCTGGCCAGCCTCGCCCGATCATTGCTGGGTGTCGAATGGGAAGCGCAATATGTATTCCTGTTCGCCGGCACCCTGGCCGGTTTGAGCCTGGGTTCGTCGCAGTCGGCCGGTCGCGCACTGGTCGGCGTCCTGACCCCCAACGGCAAGGCCGCCGAGTTCTTCGGCTTCTGGGGGACGGCCTCGAAGCTGGCTGCGGTGTTCGGCATTCTCGGCCTGGGCCTGCTTCAGGCCTGGCTGGGCCTGGCCACCGCCATTCTGTTCTGCCTGGCCCTGTTCATCGTTGCCATGATCACCGTGCTGCCGGTCGACGAGCAGCGCGGCGCTGAGGTGGCCGATCGCTGGCGCGAGTCGCGGAGCGGTTAATACATGCGTATCGTCACCCACACCTGCTCCAACACCGAAATCGTATGCGCCCTGGGTCGCGGCGACTGGCTGGTCGGCGTCGATGATCACTCCGATCATCCGCCTGAAATTGTTGCCAGGCTGCCAAAAGTTGGTCCGGATCTTGACATTGATGTAAATAAAATCAGAGATTTAAAGCCGGACCTTGTCATTACCTCGCTGACGGTGCCGGGCCACGAGCGCTGCCTGGCCAAGCTGGAAGCGGCTGGCCTGCCGCTGCTGGTTACGCGGCCGCAATCGCTTGCCGATGTAGCAAGTGATATTCGCCGGACCGGTGAAGCCATCGACGCGCGGCCGGCAGCAGAGCTATTGGCCGGGCGCATCGGAGATCTATTGGATAAGGGGGCACCGCCGGTCGAACCCGTGCCGGTCCTTGTTGAATGGTGGCCAAAGCCCGTGATCGTCCCGGGTGCCAAATCCTGGGTCAACGAAATGCTGACCTTGGCCGGAGGGTACAATCCGTTCAGCGAACACCCGGTCGAGTCATTGGAAATCAGTCCCGAGCAGGCCCGCCAAGCCGCCCCGCAGGCCATCGTCATGAGCTGGTGCGGCGTCAAGGAAGAAAAGTATCGCCCCCATATCGTCGCCCGACGCGAGGGCTGGCAAACCATCCCTGCCGTCCGCCACCAGCGCATCATCCCGATCAGCGAAGCCTGGCTGGGCCGGCCGGGGCCCAGGGTGCTGGAGGGCGTGGAGAGGTTGCGGGGCGTTGTTGCTGCTTGCCGCGATTGTGCTTTCTCTTAGCGGGATTTAGGCACACCAACCGGACTTTTGGAGAAAACTTGAATATGGACCGTCGGCCGCGTCGGGCCGACCTACGCGTGCGTCTTCGATCAACTTGCCCGCACCCTCCCGCTTTCCTTCTCCCCCTCTGCCCCTCTCCCCTAAAATACCCACATGACATCAACCACCCCCAAATCACCCACCGTCGGTCTCATTTCCCTGGGCTGCCCCAAAGCCCTGGTTGATTCCGAGCAGATCGTATCGCGACTGCGAGCCGAGGGTTACGCACTGGTGCCGGAATATGCGCAGGCAGACCTGGTCGTCGTCAATACCTGTGGTTTTATCGATTCGGCAAAGGCCGAGTCCCTGGAAACCATCGGCGAGGCCCTGAACGAAAATGGCAAGGTGCTGGTCACCGGCTGCATGGGTGCCAAACCGGAAGAGATCACGGCTATCCATCCGAAGGTGCTGGGCGTGACCGGCCCGCACCAGGCCGACGCGGTGCTGGCCTCGGTCCATCAGCACCTGCCCCGACCGCATGATCCGAAGATCGACCTGGTCCCGCCCGGCGGCCTGAAACTGACACCGCAGCACTACGCATATTTAAAGATTTCAGAAGGTTGTAACCACAAGTGCAGTTTTTGCATTATCCCGGACATGCGCGGCAAGCTGCGCTCGCGACCGCTGGGTATGGTCATGCGCGAGGCCGAGCAGCTTGTGGAACGCGGCGTCTCGGAACTGCTGGTGATCTCGCAGGACACCAGCGCCTACGGGGTGGATCTGAAATACCAGCAGGACTTCTGGGCCGGGCAGGCCTGGGAGACCCGCATTCAAGATCTGGCCCGTGCCCTGGGCCAGCTCGATGCCTGGGTGCGCCTGCACTACGTCTACCCCTACCCGCACGTGGACCGGCTGATCGGGCTGATGAATGAAGGCCTGATCCTGCCCTACCTGGATATCCCCTTTCAGCACGGCAGCCAGAAAGTTCTGAAAGCCATGCGCCGGCCGGCAGCGGCCGAGAACACCCTGGAGCGGATCCAGAACTGGCGCGGCGAATGCCCGGAGCTGGTCATACGCTCAACTTTCATCGTCGGCTTTCCCGGCGAGACCGAGGACGATTTCGAAGAGCTGCTGGACTGGCTGACCGAGGCACAGCTTGACCGCGTTGGCTGCTTCAAGTACTCAGCCGTCGACGGCGCACGGGCCAACGACCTGCCCGACCCGGTGCCCGAGGAAGTCAAGGAAGAACGCTGGCACCGCTTCATGCAGGTTCAGGCCGAAATCAGCAGCGAGCGTCTGAAACGCCGTGTTGGCGGCCAGGAGCCGGTCGTGGTCGACCGTCTCGAAGGCGACACCGCAATTGCCAGATCCTACGGCGATGCACCGGAAATCGACGGTGTGGTCATCGTCGAAAATCCCGGCGAAGTCGCCATCGGCGACTTCATCGACGTAGCAATCACCGGCACCGACCAATACGACCTCTTCGCCCGCCGTATCGACTAAGTCTTTGCGCGGCAAAAAGTAAAGGAAAACCTTGAGGACGCAAAGCAGCTAAGCATGGAAGCAAACCAAGAAAGAAATCTTGAGCTTCTTTGCTGCTTCGTTGCTTAGCGTCCAAAAGGTTTTTTCCGATCCAACTCCTAGTGTCGGCAGTGCCAGCCCAGGTCGTGGCCCATTTGGTGGAAGTATTGCATGGTGGCCGGCTGCCAGGCATCGCCGCCTTCTTTTTCGAAGAACAATGGCGCTCGTTCGAGCTCTTCGGGCGCAAGCTGGTTCATGTTGGCAGCATCATACAGACGGCCGTTGAGCATGGTGTAGGCCACGTTTTCACTCAAGCGAATATTTTCCAGCACATCGCCGTCAACCACGAACAGGTCGGCCAGCTTGCCTTCCTCGATCGATCCGATCTCCGAGTCCATGCCGAAGTAGCGGGCGCCATCGATGGTCGCACCGCGCAGGGCTTCCCAAGGGGTGAAACCGCCCTGCTCCATCATCCACATTTCCCAGTGCGCGGCCAGGCCGGCGAGCTGGCCGTGGGCGCCGATGACCACCGGCACGCCGAGCTCGTTCATCTGCTTGGTCATTTCGGCCACGGCAATATGGTTGTAGAGCTCATCCGGCGCGGTTGGCCGGCGGATCGAACGTGGGTAAACCACTGATCGGGGGACAAAATTGAGCAGCCGCTCATTCTTCCACACCTCGGTGCGGTCGTACCAGTACTCCTCGCCCATCATGCCGCCGTAGGCTACGCCGAAGGTGGGTGACCAGACCACATCGGTCTGACCCCAGAGCTGCTTCAGATCGTCATAAGCGGTGTGAATCGACAGGCTGTGCTCGATACCGGTATGGCCATCGACGATCTGGCTCATGTTCTGCTCGAAGCGCATCCCGCCCTCCGGCACCACCAGCACGTCGAGCTTGCGCCCGGCTTCCAGCACCTGCTGGCGCTGGTCGCGGCGAAGGTAGTTGTAGCTCTTGACCGAAATCGCGCCCAGCTCCATCTGCCGGCGAACATGGAATTCAGCATCGTCATAGTCATTGATCTGGGCGGTCACGCCGGGAAAGATCGCGCCGTAGAGAATTCTTCCGGTGGAGAAAATGCGAGGTGCCAGCACCTTGCCGGCGCGCTGCAGCTCGGCCATGGAGAAAATGCCGGCGTTGTCATTCGACGGATCGTGAATGGTGGTCACGCCGAAGGCCAGGTTGGCAATCTGGGCCCAGTTCTGCTGCGGTTGCAGCTGCTGGTTGCTCATCGGCCCGTGGGCATGGGCGTCAACCAGGCCGGGCAGGACAGTCTTGCCGTCGAGATCGAACTGCCGATAGCCCGAAGGGATCTCGATTTCGTCGCGGGGACCGACGGCAACGATGCGATGACCTTCAACCAGGATGACGCCGTCTTCGATGACTTCCTGCTCCTCGGCGGCGTTGCGCATGGTCACCACGCGGCCACCAACCAGGGCTATACGGCCATCGTGCCGATCCGACTCGAACTCGATCGACAGATTGCGGCCCTCAGTCACCGGTTCCGGCAGCTGTTCGGGCGCACCATCGAGGAAGGCAAAGGCATCGCTCAGCGCGCGTGTGTACAGGGTAGCGCCGTGCGACCAGGCCAGGGTCTGGCTGTCGCCGGAAAAATGCAGGTACTCACCGGCCCGGGCCGAGACCTGGCGTACCGGGAAGGCACGCGAGTTGGCGCCCAGGCTGACCGGCTTGCCGGCGGCAAAGAACGGTGCCAGGTAGGCGTTGTAGTGCTCGGTGAAGGCGACCCAGCGACCGTCGGGGGAGACCTTGTACTCGGTGATCCAGTCGCCGACCAGGTGCTCGCGCTCATCATGACCGTCAAGATTGACACTGTTGAGCTTGAGCTGGTTGCCGTCACGCTGGCTGAACAGGATTCGCTGACCGTCAGCGGAAAACTGCGGGTTGGCACCACGCTCGGTCATCAAAGTGGGCTCGCCACCTTCGACGGAGACACGATACAGCCCGGTGCGATCAGACCAGGCGGGCGATGTCAGGAACCCGCCGCTGGTACGCCGGAACACCACCTGGCGACCGTCCGCTGAAAAAGAGGGTTCCAGATAGTAGCCGGGTTCAGTGGTCAGGACCCGGCCGCGGCCACGTCCGATGGGGTGCACGCGCACCGTCCCCAGTGCTTCGTCGTCGAAGGTGGTGTAAACCACCGATCTGCCGTCCGGCGAAAAGCTGGGGTAGAACTCCCAGTGTTCGGTCTGACTGGTCAGGCGGCGGTGACTGTCACGTTCCAGGTCATGCAGCCAGAGATAGCCCAACGCCTGGTAAATGGCGTGGCGACCGTCCGGGCTCTGCTGGGTCCAGCGCGCCATGCGCACCGGGAACTTGTCGGGGGAAACTTCGATTTCGCGTCTCAGCGCTGGGTGAACCTGCTTCTCG
>SKQI01000120.1 GCA_007119095.1 Wenzhouxiangella sp.
AAGAGCAGCGAACCATGCCTGCCATTGCCGGGCCTGTTCAACTTCGCCACGTTCGTTGAGGTAGTGGAAGCCCAGCAGTGCACTGAGCTGAGCACCCCAGTTGCCGGATTCCGGCAGTGAAAAAGCGCGCGGCTCATATTCAGCGCTTGCACTCGACATTTCGGTTGCAAGCGCGACCAGCATATCCCAGAGTTGGATGCGGTCTGCAGGCAGCTCGGCAAATCGGTCCTGACCGAGCAAATATGCGTGCCTGGCCAGGAGTTGGTTCGGCTGCTTGCGGCTGAACAGGGCAAGCAGGCCATGTGTTTCCGCCCAGTAGGCCATGCCGGTTGGTGGTGACAGCCCGGCCAGGATTTGCAGTGCTTCATCGAGCTCCTGCCAGCGGCCCAGCGCCCAGAGGGGGCCGGTACGGATGGCCGTTGCGGCGCCCAGCAAAGGATGGTCTTCAGGCCAGTGGGCGTTGCCGATGGCGAGTGCACGCTCGGCGTGATAAAGCGCCTGCTCATGATCGCCGGCATAGTAATGGGCGAAGGCAAGGTTGAGTTCAAGCGTTGCCAGGCGGGGGTGCTGCTCACCAAACACTTCCTTTTCAAGGGTCAGGGTCTGGCCAAGGTGGTGAACAGCGCTGGCCAGGGCCAGGCGGTCCAGCGCCATCAAGCCCAGTTCGCTGTGCAGCTCACTGAGGCGCAAGGGGGGCAGGGCGGGTACCGTGGAATCGGCTTGTGTCAGGGCCTTTTTCAGGTAATGCTCGGCTTGCTCGGGCTTGCGGTTGCTGTTGTAAACCATGGACAGGGTTCGATAGGCCTTCAGTCGCAATTCGCCAATCAGCTGAGGGTCGTCAATCAGCAGCTTGAGCTCGGGCAGCCGCGACAAGGCTGTCGCTGGGTCGGTCCAGCTCTCCAGCTGGGGCAGCACGATGCGGGCCTCCAACAGGGTTTCACCGGCCTGGCGGGGCCGTTTCTCAAGCAGCTGCAGGCCGGTCCGGTAACGGCTGACGGAGAGTTCATAATCGCCCAGATCATGGGCCAAAAGCCCCAGCTCCAGCAGAATCCGAGGCTGCTGAGCCTGCCCGCGGCGGCGCTGACCAACGCTGGCCAGGGCCTGTTCCAGGCTGCTTTGCGCATCGTCGAAAAAGCCGAGCTGGCGCTGTATGCTGCCGATCAGATGGAGCAGTTCCCCGGCTGCCTCGGGCGAACTCTGCAGCAGCGTCTCGGCTTGCGCGGCGCCACGTCGAAGCAGCTCGGAGGCTGGTGGGTCTTCGGTTTCGCCGGCCAGGGGATCGCTGGTGGTGAATACACTGGTCAGGTAACTGGTCACGCTGCTGGCGATGCGCGCCTGTTGCCGTGCTTCCCAGGCCTGCCAGGAGGTCGCCAACAGACCGATCACGGTCACCAGCATGAGTGCCGCCAGGGTGGTGGCCAGTGCTGTTCGGCGTCGGGCAAACAACTGCAGTCGACGCACGATCGAGGAGCGCCGGGCTGAAACCGGGCGGTGGTCAAGCCAGCGTTGCAAGTCCTTGCCCAGCTCACGGGCGTTGGCATAGCGATGGGCCGGGTCGCGCGCCATCGCCTTGGTGCAGATGTTGTCGAGGTCACCGCGTAGTTGTTTTTTCTGTTGCTTGATGACGGTTGCGCTTTTGCTTGTGCCGATAGCAATGCGCTGCGAAGGACGTGGTGCCGGCGCGCGCCGGTCGGGGTCGGTGCTGGCTGCAAAAGGCAGGCTGCCCGTGATCAGCCGATACATGAGAACGCCGATGCTGAAAACATCTGTAGCGGTGCTGACCGGCTGGCCCAGCAGTTGTTCCGGCGCTGCATATTGGGGAGTGAAAATGCGTGTTCCAGCGCCCTCGGATTCTTCTTGGTCGCTGTCGGCGAGCTGGCGGGCAATGCCGAAATCCAGCAGTTTGACCTGGCCTTGATCGGTTACCAGCACGTTGTCGGACTTGATGTCCCGATGGACCAGCAACTGATTTTGTGCGTAGGCGACGGCTTCGCAAAGATCAACGATCAGCGCCAGCCGCTGGCGAAGACTGCAGCCGCGGGCTTCGCACCAGCGGTGAATGGGTTCACCCTCAATCAGCTCGGTGACCAGGAAAGGGGTGCCGTCATCGCTGAGCCCAGCGTCCAGCAGGCTGGCAATGCCGGGATGACGCAGTCTGGCGAGGTAGCGTGCCTCGCGGCGGAACCGAGTTTGCCAATCAGGTGCCAACAGCGCTGGACTGAGAATCTTGAAAGCGACGGGGGCATCGTAAGCGCCGTCGGCACGGACGGCCCGGTAGACCGAAGACATGCCGCCGTGGCCGATCAGGGATTCGAGACGATAGGGTCCGAAGCGGCGGCCAACCAGCGGGTCTGGCGCATCGGCTTCCGGCGCGGTTTGGACAAAATCGAGGCTGCTGCCGTCAAGAAGGCCGGGCTGATCCAGGCTGTCGAGCATGGCCAGGAGCAGCGTTTTCATCTCTTCGGGTAGTTGCCATTGGTCGATGGCGCCCGGCCGCTCGTCCGGAACCAGTTCCAGCAGACGATCAAACAGCTCGTCAGCGTGCTTGAGTTGGTCCCCGGTCAATGGCATGTTTGCTACCGCCTGTTGCCCCATGATAAGGCCGCAGAGGAGATTGTAATGGCATTTCTGCTCAGCGTCCGATCAGGGCCCGGCTTAGGCCTCAGCCTTTTGCCGACTCCAGCTCTTCCCAACGCTGATAGGCCTGATCCAGTTGCTGTTGCAGCTGGGTTGCCTGCTGGCTGACCCTGGCGATTTCTTCGGACGGTTGCTGATAGAAGGCCGGATCGTTCATCAGTTTGCCGATGCGCTCGATGTCTGCTTCCAGGCTTTCAAGCTGGGCGGGCAGCTGCTCCAGTTCCCGGGCCAGTTTGTAGCTGAGCTTGGCCTGTCGCGGTGCTGGCTGGGAAGGCACCCGGGGCGTCGCCGCTGTCGAGGGAGGTTTTGGAGGTGTTGCTGTCTCTTCCTGCCTGGCGCTTTGCCGCAGCCAGTCGCTGTAGCCACCGACGTATTCTTCGACCCGACCCTTGCCCTCAAAGACCAGGGTGCTGGTGACCACGTTGTCGAGAAACTCGCGGTCGTGGCTGACCAGCAGCAGGGTGCCGGGGTACTCGGCCAGGCGTTCTTCCAGTAGTTCCAGCGTTTCGGCGTCGAGATCGTTGGTTGGTTCATCCATGACCAGGAAGTTGGAAGGACGGGCGAACAGCCGTGCCAACAGCAGCCGGTTGCGCTCGCCGCCGGAGAGCTTGGCAATCGGTGCGCGCGCTCTTTCCGGTGCGAACAGGAAATCCTGCAGGTAGCCGATGATGTGTTTTCGCTTGCCGTCGATCTCGACAAAATCGCGGCCCTCGGCCACGTTGTCGGCTGCCGACCAGTCGTCCCTGAGAACAGCCCGGTGCTGGTCGTAATAGGCGATTTCCAGACCCGTGCCAAGGCGAACTTCGCCGGCATCCGGCTGGATCTGACCCAGCAGCAGCTGGATCAGGGTGGTTTTGCCGGAGCCGTTCGGGCCGATCAGCCCGATCCGGTCGCCACGCATGATCAAGGTGGAAAAATCCTTCACCAGGGGCTGACCGGACCAGCCGTGGCTCAAGTCGAGGGCCTCGATGACTTTGCGACCCGACTGCCCGGCGCTGGCGACCTGCAGCTGGACCTGGCCCTGGCGTTCGCGCCGCTGGGCGCGTTCGGCTCGCAGACGCTTCAGCGCCCGCACCCGGCCTTCGTTGCGCGTACGCCGGGCCTTGATGCCCTGGCGAATCCAGACTTCTTCTTCGGCCAGCTTCTTGTCCATGCGCGCATGTTCCAGCGTTTCGGCATGCAGGCGCTCGTCGACGCGGCGCTGGTAGTTGTCCCAGTCTCCGGGCCAGGAGGTCACCTGACCGCGATCTATCTCGACAATGCGGGTTGCCAGGCGCTTCAGGAAACGGCGGTCGTGGGTGACGAACACCAGGCTGCCTGAGAAATTCTTCAGGAACGATTCCAGCCACTCGATGGCGGCGATGTCGAGATGGTTGGTGGGCTCGTCCAGGAGCAGGATGTCAGGGCGCTGTACCAGCGCTCGCCCGAGCAGGACGCGCCTTTTCAGGCCACCAGAGAGCTGTTCGAAGCGAAGACTGCCGTCCAGGGACAGCTGTTCCAGCACCGTGGCGATGCGCTGATCCAGGTCCCAGCCTTGCGCGTTCTCGATGCGTGCCTGCAGCTCGGCCAGGTAGTCCGGTTCGGCTCCGGTCTGGCTGAGCTGGTCAAACGCTTTCAGCCAGCTACCAAGCTCGCCCATGCCACCGGCAATCACGTCGTAAACGCTGCCGCTGCCGGCATCCGGCACGTCCTGCTGCAGCGTGGCCACGCGCACGCCGGGGCCGCGAATGACCTGGCCGTCATCCGGCTGGATTTCGCCTGCCATGAGCTTCAGCAGGGTCGATTTGCCGGCGCCGTTGCGCCCGACCAGAGCAATCCGCTCATCGGCGCCGATATCCAGGTTGACCTGCTCCAGCAGCAGCGGCCCGCCGACGCTGAAGTCGAGTTGACGAAGGCTGAGTAACACCGGTCAGCGTCCGTCGGGCGCTGCCCAGCGCAGATTCAAGGCACGTGTCAGCCACTTCTCCACCTCGACCAGTACAAACACCAGCAGGCCGAAGCCGAGCACGATCAGCCAGTAGTCAAATGGCAAGAAGGTGGTGCCGAAAACGGCCTGGAACCAGGGCAGGTAGGTGAAGGCCAGCTGCAGGATGACCAGCAGGCTCACCGAAAGCCAGGCCCAGCTGTTGGCCAGCATTGCCGAGATCGTGTAGCTGGGCTGCTGCCAGCGTCGGCAATTGAATAGATAGGTGATTTGTCCGGCAACCAGAATGTTCACGGCCAGGGTTCGGGCCAGATCGATGTCGTCGAGCGTGTTGAGGATGTGGTTGTAGGCCAGGAAAGTGCCTGCGGTCAGAACGCCACCCACCCAGACAATGCGGGTCAGAATGAAAGAACTGATCAGGCCCTGGTCAAGCGGTCGGGGCTGACGCTGCATGATGTCATCTTCCAGCGGTTCGAAAGCCAGTGACAGAGCCAGGGTAATGGCGATGGCCATGTTGACCCACAGAATCTGGACGGGGGTGATCGGCAGGGTCAGACCAGCCAGCACCGCCAGCAGGATGACTGCGGCCTGGGCGGCGTTGGTCGGCAGCACGAACAGGACAGCCTTGCGGATGTTGTCATAAACGCCGCGCCCCTCCTCAACACCGTTGACGATGGTGGCGAAGTTGTCATCGGCAAGCACCATTTCCGAGGCCTGGCGCGATGCTTCCGTCCCCTTGATGCCCATGGCAACACCGATATCGGCTCGTTTCAGGGCCGGCGCATCGTTGGCGCCATCGCCGGTCATGGCGATGACTTCATTATGGGCTTGCAGGGCCTTGACCAGGCGCAGCTTGTGTTCGGGCGTCGCCCGGGCAAATACATCGGTGTCGATGCTGGCCTGCTGCAGTTGGCTGTCGTCCATGGCGTCAATTTCGCGCCCTGAGACAACCTTGCCGTCGGCATTCGTCAGGCCTAGTTCTCGGGCAATGGCCAGCGCTGTGGTGGCATGGTCACCGGTAATCATCTTGACCTTGACGCCGGCGCTTTGACAGGCGGCAATGGCCTCGGGCACTTCCGGGCGGGGCGGGTCGGCAAAGCCGACGAGGCCCAGCAGTCTAAGGTCACGCATATCGCCGTCGGCAGACAGGCTGGATTTGTCGTCGTCAACCTGCTTGTCGGCAAAGGCCAGAACGCGAAGCCCTTCAGCGGCCATTTCATCCAGTCGCTGTTGCCAGGCTTCGAGGTCCAGTTCGATGGAGTCGCTGCCGTCGAACTGGGCGGTACAGCGGTCAAGTACGGCTTCGGGTGCGCCTTTGACCGTGATCAGGGCGCGGCTCAGGCTGGCCATGTACTTGTGATCGGACGAAAACGGGATCAGGGCCAGACGCTCGTTGTCCTGGCGCATCCGGGCGATGTCGGTTTCCTGCGCTTCGGCGAGTTCGATCAGGGCCCGCTCTAGCGGGTCGCCACCTTCATGGCCGGGCTCATGATCGTTGCACAGCACAGCGGTTCGGATCAGGGCCTGGCCAGCCCCGCCATCTAGGCGATCCTGCTCTGGGTTGATTTCGCCATCGTGCAGGGCGATGCGCCGCGCCTTCAGCTCATTGCGGGTCAGGGTCCCGGTCTTGTCCGAGCAGATGATACTGACCGAGCCGAGCGTCTCCACTGCCGGCAACCGTCGGATAATGGCCTGGCGCGAAGCCATGCGCTGCACCCCGATCGCCAGGGTGATGGTAATGATTGCCGGAAGTCCCTCCGGGATGGCGGCTACCGCCAGGGCGATACCCGCCAGCAGGCCGTCGGACAATGCCAGGCCGTGAACCAGGGCGCCGGCGCTGACGGCCAGGGCGGCGAACAAAACGATGACAATGGTCAGGGCGCGGGCAAAGCGATTGATTCGCTGCAACAGTGGTGTGGTCAGGGTTTCGACTTCACTGAGCATGCCGCTGATCCGGCCCAGTTCGGTCTGACTGCCGGTTACTGCCACCACGCCAAAAGCCTGGCCGTTGGTGGTCATGGATCCGGAGTAAATCATGCAGTCGCGGTCGGCCAGGTCGGTGTCCGGCTCGACCGGCTCCGGGGTCTTGTCGACGGGTAAGGATTCGCCGGTCAGTGCAGCCTGGTCAACGCGAAGATCATGGGCTTCCAGCAGGCGAATATCAGCCGGCACCCGGTCGCCTGCCTTGACCCTGACCAGATCACCCGGAACCAACTGTTCGGCTTCGATGTCGGCCCAGCGGCCATCCCGTTTGGCACGCGCTTTCGGTGCCAGCATGTCCCCGATGGCCTCCATGGCGCGTTCGGCCTTGCCTTCCTGGACAAAACCGATCGTTGCGTTGATCAGCACCACGGCCAGAATCACTGCGGTATCGATCCATTCGCCAAGCAGCGCGGCGAAGACGCCGGCAGCCATTAATACATAGATAAGAACGTTGTGGAACTGGGCAAGAAAACGCAGCATTGCCGGCCGCTTGGGCGGCTTGGGCAGCGCGTTGGGACCGTATTTCTCGAGGCGACTTTTGACCTCTGACTGGTCAAGTCCATCGCGGTCGACGGTCAATTCTGACTGGACAGCGTCGATGTCCAGTGCGTGCCAGAGAGACGTCTTGTCGGACATCCGGAGGTCTGTTGGAAACCAGCTCTTATTTTAGCGGATGCTGATGGCCCGAATGGGGAAACACGGACTACCTGAGGTAGCCCGTGCCCGGCAACCTTTGAGGTTCCGTTGGCGCTGATTGGCCATCAACCCGACAATTCAAATTCATTGCCGGGTGTGAAAAACCAAGGTCAGGCGGCTTCTGCCACGCCCTGATCAATTTCGTCGGCCGTCGCTTCGCGCACGCTCTTGATGGCGACCTGGAAATTGAGCACTTTTCCGGCCAGGGCATGATTGCCGTCAACGGTAACCGTGTCATCGCCAACCGCGCGCACCATGACGGTCATCGGGCCGGCATTGGACTCGGCGCGGAAACTCATCCCCGGCTCGACCTTGTTAACGCCGTCAAATGCTGACTTGGGCACTTCCTGGACCAGTTCATCGCGGTAGGGGCCGTAGCCTTCCTCGGGCGCAACCTGAACAGTCATTTCCTCACCTGCCTGCTGGCCTTCCATGGCCTTCTCCAGGCCGGGAATGATGTTGCTGTGGCCGTGAAGATAAACCAGGGGTTCGCGTCCCTCGGACGTATCAATCACCTGGCCGGCGTCATCGGTGAGGGTGTAATCGAAGCTGACAACGCTGTTTTCAGAAATCTGCATGTTGTTCCTTGGATATTTAAATGGAACCGCACAGAATAACATGCCTTGCCTCAAGGCCCCTGTTCAGCCCACACCGGGACAGACGGTAACACGTGCTCCGGGGCGTCAAAGTTTACAGGGCGGCAATCGTTGCGCGCACTTTTTCGGCCATTTCCCGACCATGCAGCAGCAAATCACCGCCCACTACCACGGCGCAGTCTGCGCCGTACTCGCGTGTCATCTCCGGCAAGTCCGACAGCCGCTTGCCGCCACCCGAGCAAGGCAGGGCTGGGCGATGTAGCCCCTGTTGATCAAGTAGCCGGCGATGAATGGCCTTTGCCGTGGCGTTGTCGCCCGTGCTGATGCGGCCGCCGCTGCCGGGGTAGATGACCAGGTCGGCGCCGGCCAGTCTGGGCAGGGTGCCGAAAACCAGTTCTGCGGCAATGCCGCTGTCGTTGCTCTGGGTCAGGCTGCCGGCCATGGCGGGGTGGGCCAGCCACATCAGGCCGTGGTCGCGGGCTGC
>SKQI01000143.1 GCA_007119095.1 Wenzhouxiangella sp.
CCATCGCGATTCAGGGTCGCAATGGCGGCGCCAATCGCCGCTGTATCACCGACTGGTGTTTCACCGGAGACGATCAGGTCGCGCTGCGAGAAACTGCCCAGGCTGCCGCGAATCCTGGCCGATGGTTCTCTGCCCAGACGCCGGGTGACATATTTCACCGCGCCTCCAATGGTATTGCGACCATACAGCGTGCCCTGGGGACCGCGCAGTACTTCGATGCGCTCGACATCATAAATATCCAGCACAGCCCCCTGGGGACGGTTCAGATAGACATCATCGATGTAAATGCCGACGCCGGCCTCAAAGCCAGCGACTGGATCCTGCTGACCGACCCCACGAATAAAGGCGGTCAAGGTGTTGGTCGTGCCGCGCGACACCTCGAGGGTGGTGTTGGGCACGACTTGCTTGAGATAGGTGATGTCCTGGGCACCGACATCTGCCAGGGCCTGGCCCGACAGCGTGGTCAGCGAGATCGGGACATCCAGCGCCGACTCCTCGCGGCGACGAGCGGTGACGGTAATCACGTCCACGGGAACGTTACTGAGGTCGGATTCAGTCCCGTCTTCTTCGACCTCGGCAGTCTGGGCGGCCAGCGTGCCCGAAAGACCCAAGGCGATGGCCAGGCTCAAGGCAGACAATCGTGCAGTTTTCATATGCGCTCCGGTTTAGTTATGCGTGCTTTATAGGTGCGAGGTCTTCCCTCTCCGGGCCAAGAGTGAAGCAGGCGCGGGGTCATGTAACTTGTACCTTGGTACAGTTCCACCACCAATGCCGGGGCGGCGACCATGATCACCAGTCTCCTATCCTTAGGTTGTGGTCACTTCAGATGCTCAGTCTCATCGGCCTGCTCGGCGCCCTGGCGCTGCTGATCTACCTCACCATGCGCGGCATGAGCCTGTTCGTGGCCACCCCTCTGTGCGCATTGATCGTCGCCTTGACCGCCGGGGTCCCGCTGCTGCCACCGCTGGCTGGTGAAGATGGGGTCAACCTGGTGACGCAATACATGAACGGGTTTACCGGCTTCATCGCCTCCTGGTTTTTCGTCTTTCTGTTCGGCTCGTTGTTCGGCAAGTTGATGGAGTCCTCCGGCGGCGCGGATAGCGTCTCGCGCTGGATCATCACCCGGCTGGGGACAGACCGGGCGGCGCTGGCCGTGGTGCTGGCCTGTGCCGTCCTGACCTACGGTGGGGTCAGCCTGTTTGTGGTGGCGTTCTCTGTCTACCCCATGGCACTGGCCCTGTTTCGCGGGGCCAACCTGCCGCGCCGCTTCATCCCGGCAACCCTGGCGTTCGGCTCGGTCACCTTCACCATGACCTCGGCCGGCTCGCCAGAGATTCAGAACTGGATTCCGGTGGAGCATCTCGGCACCAGCCCGCTGGCCGCCTGGGAAGCCAGCCTGGTGGTGGCGATCTTCATGGCGGTAACAGGTTATATCTGGCTGCGCTGGATGTTGCGCCGGGCGGTGGCCCGCGGCGAGGCGTTCGAAGCCCGAGCCGATGACCCGGAAGGCACCCGCGAAGACCTGCCCCACCCTGCCCTGGCCCTGATTCCATTAGGGCTGGTGCTCGGCATTTCATTTACCACCCATGACCAGCTCGGCACCTCTGCGCTGATTCTTGCTCTGCTGGCCGGCTGTATCGGTGCCGCACTGATCAACGTGCGCCATCTGCACCAGCCGGGCGAGGCACTGACCGAAGGCGGCACCGGGGCTCTGATTGCCATCGGCAATACCGCTGCCGTGGTCGGCTTTGGCACCGTGGCACGGGTCTCTCCGGCCTTCGATGCCGCCGTGGTCTGGGTCACCGGCATGCCTGGTTCGGGCCTCGTTTCGGCCGCCATTGCCGTTTCTGCGATCGCCGCCATGACCGGGTCGGCGTCCGGTGGTCAGGCCATTGCCCTGCCCATCCTAGGGCCGCACTACATGGATCAAGGTGTCGACCCGGATCAATTGCACCGGGTGGTGGCCATTTCCTCGGGCGCGCTGGATTCGCTACCTCACAATGGCTACGTGGTCACCACCATTCGTGCAATCTGCAAGGAAACCCATGCCGCCGCTTATGCACCGATGGGCGCGCTGACCGTGATCGTACCGCTGGCCGGGTTGATTCTGTGTCTGGGGCTGTTCTGGATCGGCCTGTAGCAAGCTTCAGTCTTTGAACTCAACGCCGCGCTGACGGCGCCGGTTGACCTGCAGTCGAAGCACGTCCGGGCGTGAATAGTGACCCGACGGATCGAAATTCTGTCGCGCCCGGCGCACCTCACGCGGGTCGAGATCGGCCATGAACAAACCTTCCTGATCAACCACCGGTTCAACCAGCCAGCGACCGTCGGGCGCGGCAATACAGGAGCCGCCGTTGGCCCAGGGCATATCGTCAGTCACCTGTTGCAGATGCTCGCCGTGCGGCAACTCCTGCGGCCAGTCATCGCGACGCATCAGGGCGCCGGCCGAGAGCACGAAACTGCGTCCTTCCATGGCCATGAAACGGGTGATATCGCGGGTCAGGCGATCATTGCCTGGCCAGATCGCGACATGCAAATCCTCCCCCTGCCCCTGCAGACTGGCTCGGGCCAGGGGCATCCAGTTCTCCCAGCAATTCAGCGCACCCACGGTGAAGCCACCCACCGTGTGCGTGCGCAGACCATGACCATCGCCGGTTGCCCAGACCAGACGCTCCTCGTAGGTCGGCATGAGCTTTCGCTGACAGGCAACCATGGCTCCATCGGCGGCAATACTGACCGCGCTGGCATAAACGCTATCACCGCGATCGGCAGGCCGCTCCAGCACGCCAAGCACCACCGTCATGGCGTTGCGACGGGCCGCGTCGAAGACCTCGTCGAGGTGCCCGGCCTCAATACAGACAGCCTGATCCACGTAATGGGCAAACAGGTCCTTCTGCAACGCCGAATCAAAGCGCGCGCCATCGGTTCGATCCAGCCAGAACGGATAGCCCGGCACCAGGCATTCGCCGAAGGCCAGCAGTTCGACGCCGGCCACGGCAGCGCGATCGATCTGTTCAATGACCCGGGCCAGGGTCATCTCGCGGTTCAGCCAGACTGGCGCTATCTGGGCGGCGGCAACGCGCAGGCTGGTGCTCACGTATCTTCCTCATCGAGATGGCGCACCATGATGACCGCATCCTCGCGACCGTCATGATCCGGGTAGTAACCTGGGCGACGTCCGATAATTCGGAAGCGATTGGCCTTGTAAAGCTTTACCGCACCCCGGTTGGAAGGACGCACCTCCAGGAACAGGCGCACCATGCCCGCCAGCTTGGCATCCCGGACGACCTGATCGAGCAGGATTTTAGCCAGGCCTTGGCGGCGGCAGGACGGTGCTACGCAGAGGTTGAGCAAGTGTCCTTCATCGAGGGCAAGCGAGGCCACACTGTAGGCCTGGATCTCGTCGCCGGCGGCAAGTACCTGGCAGCGGTAGCCGACGCGCAGACAGTCTGAAAATATGCCACGACTCCAGGGGAAGGGATAACTGGCCTTTTCTATCGCCTCGACCTGGTCGAGATCCTGACGAACCATCAACCGGAGCACCAGTTCCGGGCTGAGCACTGCCGCCATCGTCAACTTGTACCCAACAGCGGCCGGATCTTGTGCCAGAGCGCTCGTCTGGCCTGCCAATCGCTGGTCAGTTCGGCGAGGCCGGGGCCTTCGACCAGACCGGGCCAGGCACCCGCGGGCGCCGGGCCGAATGACAGGACATGGCGGATACCGCGTTCGGCCAGCTCGTGGGCATCCTCACCGGCCGGTGAGCCCATCGCCCACTGCCCGAAGCGGCAGCGCTCGGGACCTATGCAGGCGCGAATGTCGTCGATAATGCTGCTGGAATGACCAGCCCAGGGCTGGCGCTGTACCAGCAGGCAATCTCCCTCACCGGATGACAGGCGAATGCGCGCTACCGGGACCTCGTCATCGGCCTGATGAACCGCCGCCGATGGACGTCGTTCCCACACCGAGATACCGATGGCGTTCAGCCTGGCCAGGGACGCCGGATCAAGCCTGGTCATCGCCGGTCTCCCGGCGCCGACGGCGCCGCTGCAGGTAGCGTCCACGCGCAGTCAGCAAAATGCCCGACAGCACATACAGCAAGCCGATCGTAAACAGCACGGCCGGAGGATCCACGGCCAGCAGCACCAGCACCACCAGCAGCAGGAAGATCCAGGCGAAAGGCACTCGATCGCTGACCGGCCAGGCCTTGAAACTGAAATAGCGCACGCGCGACACCATCAGGGTCCCCAGCAGCACGGTCAGCACCAACATCGGCCAGGCCACCTGCTCGGGCGCAATGTCACGACTGACGCTGAACCAGACTGTGGCGAGGATGGTACCGGCAGCTGCCGGACTGGCAAGCCCCTGGAAATAGGCCTTGTCGGCAACCCCGGCCTGGGTATTGAACCTGGCCAGACGCAGCGCAGCGCATGCCGCGTAGAAAAAAGCGGCCAGCCAGCTCAGGGCCTCGGCCACGTTCTCCTGGCTGCCAAGGGTTTGCAACGACCAAGTGTAGACCAGCACGGCCGGGGCGATACCGAACGACACCATGTCTGAAAGACTGTCGTATTCAACGCCGAAATCCGACTGCGTGTTGGTCAGCCGTGCCACCCGTCCATCCACGCCGTCGAGCAGGGCGGCGACGAGTATCGCGATGCAGGCTGCGACCGGCTGGCCTCCGATGGCCGCAACGATCGCGTAAAACCCTGCCATCAGGGCCAGAGTAGTCAGCGCATTGGGCAGCAAAAACGCGCCCCTCACGGGTCGACGCTGGTTGGGCTTGTCTGACATGACCTTGGCTGGCGACTTGTCCAGTGGTTAAAAACAAGTCAGCAAGGATAGCACTTGCTCCCCGCTACCGTTTGAGGCACAGTCAACACTGGAAAACTGTTTCGGAAATCATCATGCCCAACCTGACCAGATCCCTGTCTGTTGCCGCCATTGCGCTGGCTGCTGTGATCAGCGTTCATGCCACGGAAGCGATCTACAAATGGGTGGATGAAGAGGGCGTGACCCATTTTTCGGCCCAGCCACCGGATGGCGTGGATTATGAACAAGTCATCACCCGGTCCGGCACCACCGCCAGACGTACTGAGGCTCGAACAGACAGCGAAACCGCTACAGACGAGGCTGATGCGCAATCGGAATCCGACCTCCGCGCCCGAATAGCCGATCTGGATGCCCTGGCCGAACAGTGCGAACAAGCCAGAACCAACCTGGCGCTGCTGGCCGAGGCGGGGCCCGTGGTTCTCAGAGACGGTGACGGCAATGAAGTCGACCTGGATAGCGAAGCACGCTTGTCTTTCGCCGATGAAAACCAGGCTTTCCTTGACGAATGGTGCGATTAAACCTGCGGACAACTGAAAGCTGCGGTGGACAGCTTGCTAAAATAATTGGTTGTCTGATCACGCGCCCCTGAGCAAACATGAAAACCTCACAATTCCACCTCGTCACCCAGCGCGAGGTCCCGTCGGATGCGGAAATCGTTTCCCACCAGCTGATGCTGCGCACCGGCATGATCCGCAAGCTGACATCGGGCATCTACACCTGGACACCGCTGGGCCTGCGCGTATTGCGCAAGGTCGAACAGGTAGTGCGCGAGGAGATGGATGCAGCCGGCTGCCTGGAAATGCTGATGCCGTCGGTGCAGCCGGCCGAGCTGTGGCAGGAAACGGGGCGCTGGGAGGATTTCGGGCCACTACTGCTGAAAATGGCCGACCGGGCCGGGCGCGAATTTGCCTTCGGCCCGACCCACGAGGAAGTGATTACCGAGTTCGCTCGCGGCGAGGTGCGTTCCTACAAACAACTGCCAATCTGCTTCTACCAGATTCAGACCAAGTTTCGCGACGAGATCCGGCCACGCTTTGGCGTCATGCGGGCGCGCGAGTTTCTGATGAAGGACGGCTATTCCTTCCACATCGACGACGACTGCCTGGACCGCTTTTACCAGGTCATGTATGCCACCTACAGCCGAATCTTCGAACGTCTGCAGCTGCGCTTCAAGGCGGTGACCGCCGACTCCGGCGCCATCGGCGGTGCGGTCAGCCATGAATTTCATGTCCTGGCAGATTCCGGCGAGGACCAGATTGCCCATGTCCCCGACAGCAGCTATGCGGCCAATGTCGAGCAGGCCGAAGCGGTAGCCCGGGGCGAGCGTGGTGACCCGTCCGAGGAGCTACGCCTGGTCGATACTCCAGACGCACGAACGATTGCTGACCTGGTCGACCAGTTTCAACAGCCGATCGAAAAGACGGTCAAGACCCTGGTCGTGGCGGCCAGCGATGAGGCTGATGCGGACTTCATTGCCCTGCTGGTGCGGGGCGACCACGAACTCAATGCCATCAAAGCGGAAAAACTGAGCCAGGTCGCCGCGCCGCTGCGCATGGCCAGCGAAGAGGAAATTCGCCAGGCCATCGGCGCCGGCCCCGGCAGTTTGGGCCCGATCAAGCTGCCGATTCCGTGCATCATCGACCGCCAGGTCGCCCTGATGAACGATTTCTCGGCCGGTGCCAACACCGACGGCAAGCACTATTTCGGCATCAACTGGGAGCGCGACCTTGCCGTTCCGGAAATTGCCGACCTACGCAATGTCGTGGCTGGCGACCCGGCCGCCGATGGCTCCGGTGAGCTCGAGCTCATTCGCGGTATCGAGGTCGGGCATATTTTCCAGCTCGGCCGCAAATATTCAGAGGCCATGAACGCCGTAGTCATGGACGAAAACGGCCGTGGCATTCATCCGGCCATGGGCTGTTACGGCATTGGCGTTTCGCGCATTGTCGCTGCTGCGATCGAACAGAACCACGATGAGAACGGCATCATCTGGCCTGAGCCGATGGCGCCATTCGATGTCGTGCTGCTGCCGCTGAATGCAAAGAAATCCCACCGGGTCCGCGAGCTGGCCGACAAGCTCTATGCCGAGCTGGGCGCGGCCGGGCTCGAAGTCTTGCTGGACGACCGTCCGCTGCGACCCGGCGTCATGTTCGCCGATGCCGAGCTGATCGGCATTCCTCATCACCTGGTCATTGGCGACCGCGGGCTGGACAACGGTATCGTCGAATATCGCCGCCGTGGCGGTGAAAGCCAAGAGATCCCGATTGACGAAATCGGCGACTGGGTTGAGCAGGTGAAGAGCAAGACGAATTGACAAGGTAAGCTCTGCGAAGTGGAAATCGACGATCAGCATCAGGTTACCCAGCTCCTTGCGCATCTTGGCGACTCGCCGGATGCGCTGGATCGCCTGGCGCGGCTGGTTTACGACGACATCCACCGGCTTGCTCGGCACCAGCGTCAAGGCTTCAAGGGCGGCGAGACATTGCGCACCACCGCACTGGTTCACGAGGCCTTCCTCAAGGTTTTCCGAACCGATGACCCCACCATCCATGACCGCTCGCATCTGATGAGAATCATGGCGCTGGCCATGCGCCAGATCATCGTCGACCATGCCCGTCGTCAACTGGCTGAAAAGCGCGGCGGCGATGCAGTCCACGTCGAACTCGATGAACAGCAGGTCTCTGACAACCGGTTCGACGCCGAGCGCATCATGGACGTCGAACAGGCGATCCAACGCCTGGGAGAGTCGGATACCGCCCTTGCCGACCTGATCGCCGCGCGCTTCTACGCGGGCTTGAGCACCGAAGACATTGCCGATATGTTGGGCATCTCCCGGCGCACCGTGCAGCGCCAGCTCAAACGCGCGAATGCCTGGCTGCGTTTTGAGCTGCAAGGCATTGCCTGAACGTCACTTCCCCCGCAAAACCCGCAAAAACCTCCGCACCCCAAGCATCTTCTGAGCCAAGGTCATGGGACCACATCGACGTTCTATTTGTCGGACAGACTCAGGCTGCATTCCGCTTGTTCCGGTGCTACGCTCAGCAAACGAGAAAACTGGCAACTCGCGACACCTGGCAGGGAGAACTGCGTGACCACCGGACCTGAACCACTCAGCCCGATGCAGCGGCGTGCTGTCGATCAACTGTTGATTCAATACCTGGAGCTGCCTGAACGGGCGCAGTCGGCCTGGCTGCGGCAGACCGTCCAGCGTCTGCCTCGCCTCGGGCGCTGGCTCGAGCGACTGGTGGCAGACAGCAATACGGTGACATTTCTGGACGATTCGGTTCGCCGACTGGCGGGTGAATCGGTTGATCGCATGGAGATCAACATTCGTCGGCTTGCGCCCGGCGACCGACTCGGACCCTGGGAAGTGATTGCCGAAGTCGGCCAAGGCGGCATGGGCCGGGTGTATCGCGGCCGGCGTGCCGACGGCGCTTTCGACATGGAAGTGGCAATCAAGCAAATCGGCCAGCGCCGACGCGGCCTGGCCGAG
>SKQI01000148.1 GCA_007119095.1 Wenzhouxiangella sp.
AGGCCCCGCATCTGCTGACTTTTGCTCGGTCGCGGATCCTCACCGTACAGGTGAGTACGCCTCCGGCCCGCTCGGTCGCAAAAGCCACCAGCTACGGGACCTGGAGACGTTTCGCGACGAAGGCGTCATGAATAAGGGAGGGTAAGGACTGTTGATTGTTTTGTTGATTGATATTTGGCGAGCTTTAGAGGAGTACAGACATCATGCCGTTTGAATTGGTAGAAAATTACACACCGGGTGCGACCATCAAGGTCGTTGGTATTGGCGGCGGCGGCGGTAACGCGGTCAGCCAGATGGTTGAAACAAGTATCGAGGGCGTGGAGTTCATCTGCGTCAACACCGACTCGCAGGCGCTGCGCAACTTTGCCGGCAAGTCGGTTCTGCAGATCGGCTCCAGCGTTACCAAGGGTCTCGGCGCCGGTGCCAACCCCGAGGTTGGGCGTCAGTCGGCGCTGGAAGACCGCGAACGCATCGCCGAGATGCTGTCCGGTTCCGACATGGTCTTCATCACCGCCGGCATGGGTGGCGGCACGGGCACGGGTGCCGCGCCCGTGATTGCCCAGACGGCCAAGGAGATGGGCATTCTGACCGTGGCCGTGGTGACTCGACCGTTCCCGTTCGAGGGCCAGCGTCGCATGGCCGTGGCCCAGCAGGGAATTGATGAGCTCGGTCACCACGTCGACTCACTGATTACCATTCCCAACGCCAAGTTGCTGAGCGTGTTGGGCAACGAGATCTCGCTGCTGAACGCTTTCAAAGCGGCCAATCAGGTCTTGTCCGGCGCGGTCCAGGGTATTGCCGAGCTGATTACCCGTCCGGGCCTGATCAATGTCGATTTTGCCGACGTGCGCACGGTAATGAGCGAAATGGGCATGGCAATGATGGGCTCAGGCACCGCCTCGGGCGAGGATCGTGCGCTGATGGCGGCCCAGGCGGCGATTGGCTCGCCGTTGCTCGAAGACGTCAACCTGAACGGCGCCTGCGGCATCCTGGTCAACGTCACTGCCGGCATGAACATGACCATGAAGGAGTTCGAAGAGGTAGGCAGCACCATTGCCGACCTGGCCAGCGACGATGCCACCGTGGTCATTGGTACGGTGATTGATCCGGACATGAGCGACGACATCCGGGTAACGGTTGTCGCCACCGGCCTGGGCGACCAGGTGCCCAAGCGCGAAAAGCGCCCGATGAAGGTGGTGCGCACCGGTACCGACAATCGGGCCGTGTTCCGCGCCACCGACGACCGGGTCGAGGAAGATGATCGGGCCGACAAGCGTGATGGCGGCAAGCTGTTTGGCGAGCAGAAGGAACTGGACTACCTGGATATTCCGGCCTTTCTGCGCAATCAGGCTGATTGATTCCGGGCAGGCCTGCCAGTCGGCAGATGTCTGAAGCGGTGGTAGACGGGGTCTGCCACCGAATGGCCGCGCCGTACTCGCCAACGGCGCGGCCAGACCTTATTATCAGTGGCAGAGCCGTGTCCGGCATGGATTCGGCTGCGTAAATGAGACATTTTGTTGCCGAAAAGCAACAGTTGTTGCCAAAACAACAACTTTTTGCTTTTTTGCCACCGCGATTGTGCTAATCTAGCGCGCGTTTCATTTGCGTTACACCAGTCTGAAAGGGTCTTAAATCCATTGATCAAGCAAAGAACTCTGAAAAACGTCATTCGTGCCACTGGCGTTGGCATGCATACTGGGGAAAAGGTACTGATGACCCTGCGTCCGGCGCCGGTGAATACCGGCATCGTTTTTCGTCGCGTTGATCTCGATCCCGTCGTGGAGATCGCTGCCGAGCCGCACGAGGTCGGTGATACCGCCTTGTCGACCACGCTGGTCCGCGACGGCGTGCGCATTGCCACCATCGAGCACTTGATGTCGGCTCTGGCCGGTTTGGGGATCGACAACTTGTATGTCGATCTGAGTGCATCGGAAGTACCGATCATGGACGGCAGCTCCGGTCCGTTCGTGTTCCTGGTTCAGTCGGCCGGCATCGCCGAGCAATCGGCCGCCAAGCGTTTCATTCGCGTGCTCAAGACGGTTGAAGTGCGCGATGGCGACAAATGGGTGCGTTTTGAGCCGTTCGAAGGCTTCAAGGTCAACTTCACCATTGACTTCGACCACCCGGTCATTCGCAGTCACAGCTGCACGGCCGATCTGGATTTTTCCACCACCTCGTATCTGAAGGAAGTGGCGCGCGCGCGTACCTTCGGTTTCATGCGTGATATCGAGTACCTGCGCCAGCGCAATCTGGTGCTGGGCGGCAGTCTGGATAATGCCGTGGTTCTGGACGACTACCGCATCCTGAACGAGAACGGCCTGCGCTACGAAGATGAATTCGTCAAGCACAAGGTGCTGGACGCCATTGGCGATCTCTACCTGCTGGGACGCAATCCGATCGGCGCCTTCTCCGGCTTCAAGTCGGGTCACGAGCTCAACAACCAGCTGCTGCGCACCCTGTTGGCGGACGAGGCGGCCTGGGAAGAGGTGACCTACGAAGATAACGATCGGGCGCCGATCTCCTACGTGCAGCCGGCGCAAGCCATCTGATCGCTTCAGTGATGTCGGCACCAGCAGGTGCCGGCACGGCCCCGTGTTTTCCCTGGGGCCACGGACTGAAATCTGAATAATCTTCCTCTGCCTGCCCCACAGGCAGCAGTGGCCTGTGGCTTGCCTGAACATTTCGGTAAACGTTCGGGCTAGAATGGCAGGCTGACTGCTTGCGACCCGGTCGGGTCGCCCCCACGTGACCTCTGTAGCTGACTTTCTCGACAATCCATGCTTAAAGCCCTCATCACCAAAATCGTGGGCAGCCGCAACGACCGGCTGGTCAAGCGTCTGCAAAAAGACGTCGATTCAATTAATGCCCTCGAGCCCACGTTCAAGGACCTGTCCGACGAGGACCTGAAGAAAAAGACCGAGGAGCTGCGCCAGCGTCATCGCGACGGTGCCTCGCTGGATGAGCTGTTGCCCGAGGCCTTTGCCGCGGCCCGCGAGGCTTCGGTGCGGACCCTGGGTCTTCGTCATTACGATGCCCAGCTCATCGGCGGCATGGTCTTGCATCAGGGCAAGATTGCCGAGATGAAGACTGGCGAGGGCAAGACCCTGATGGCCACACTGGCGGTCTACCTCAACGCGATCGCCGACAAGGGCGTGCACGTGGTCACGGTCAACGACTACCTCGCCCGTCGCGATGCGGAGTGGATGAAACCGATCTACGACGCGCTGGGCCTGACCGTCGGCGTGTCGGTGCCGGGCATGGATCCGACCGCCAAGCGCGAAGCCTACGCCGCTGATGTCACCTACGGCACCAACAACGAATTCGGCTTTGACTACCTGCGCGACAACATGGCCTTTACCCTGGAGCAGCGAACTCAGCGCGGCCAGGCCTTTGCCATTGTCGACGAAGTGGATTCCATCCTGATCGACGAGGCGCGCACGCCGCTGATCATTTCCGGCCCCGCCGACGAGGGCCCGGAAATTTACGTGCGCCTGAACAAGATTGTGCCGAACCTGGAGCGCCAGGAAGAAGAAGACGGCCCTGGTGATTTCAGCGTTGATGAAAAAACCAAGCAGGTCTACCTGACCGAAGACGGCATGGCCAAGGTCGAGGAGTTGCTGATCAAGGCTGGCATGCTCAGCGAAGACGACAGCCTGTACAACGCCCACAACCTGGCCCTGATGCATACCTTGAACGCGGGCTTGCGGGCGCACCACCTGTTCGCCAAGGATGTTGACTACATCGTTCGCGACGGCGAAGTCATCATCGTCGATGAGTTCACCGGCCGCACCCTGCCGGGCCGGCGCTGGTCGGAGGGCCTGCACCAGGCCGTTGAAGCCAAGGAAGGCGTGCCGATTCAGCGCGAAAACCAGACCCTGGCCTCGATTACCTTCCAGAACTACTTTCGGCTCTACGACAAGCTGTCCGGCATGACCGGTACGGCCGATACCGAGGCCTACGAATTCCAGACCATTTACGGGCTGGAAGTGGTCGTGATCCCGACCCACAAGCCGATGATTCGCGATGACCGGCCTGACCTGGTGTTCCTGACCCAGGCCGAAAAGTTCGACGCCATCGTTGCCGACATCCGTGAGCGTGTGACTGAGCAACAGCCGGTGCTGGTCGGTACGACTTCCATTGAGACCTCGGAACTGCTGTCGAAAAAGCTGAAGAAAGAAGGCGTCAAGCACGAGGTGCTGAACGCCAAGCAGCACGAGCGCGAGGCCCAGATCGTCGCCCAGGCCGGTCGCCCGGCGGCGGTCACCATTGCCACCAACATGGCCGGTCGCGGTACCGACATTGTCCTCGGCGGCAATCTCGAATCCGAGCTGGCCGAGCTGGGCCCGGATGCGCCGGAGCACAAGCGCTCGGAGCTGCGCAAGGACTGGGAGCAGCGCCAGAAGACCGTCAAAGACGCTGGTGGACTGCACATCATCGGTACCGAGCGCCACGAGTCGCGGCGTATAGACAACCAGCTTCGCGGTCGTTCCGGTCGTCAGGGTGACCCGGGCTCCAGCCGTTTCTATCTGTCGCTGGACGACAACCTGATGCGCATTTTTGCCTCCGAGCGCATGGGTCAGATGATGCAGAAGCTGGGTATGCGCGACGGTGAAGCCATCGAGCACCCCTGGGTCAACCGCGCGATTGAAAACGCACAGCGCAAGGTGGAGGCGCACAACTTCGATTTGCGCAAGCACTTGCTTGATTTCGACGATGTCGCCAACGACCAGCGCCGGGTGATTTACGCCCAGCGCAACGAGTTGATGGAGGCCGATGAGATCAAGGACACCATTGAAGCCATTCGTTTCGAAGTGTTCGACAAGCTGATCAGCCAGTTCATCCCGCCGGAGTCGATCGACGACATGTGGGATCCGGAAGGGCTGGAAAAGGCGCTGGAAGGCGACTTCGGCATCGAGGTGCCGGTGCGGGCCTGGCTGGAAGCCGACGACGACCTGGAAGAAACGGGTTTGCGCGAGCGCATCCTGGAAAAGGTCGAAGCCCACTACCAGGCCAAGGAAGAGCAGACCGGTCCGGAAGTCATGCGCCATGTCGAGAAGACGCTGATGCTGAGCATTCTCGACAAGCAGTGGAAGGAACACCTGGCGAGCATGGATTACCTGCGCCGCGGCATCAATCTGCGCAGCTTTGCCCAGAAGAAACCGCAGCAGGAATTCAAGCGCGAAGGCTTCGAAATGTTCACCGCCATGCTGGAATCGATGAAGCACGAGGTGATGAAAGTGCTGTCGCTGGTCCAGATTCGCAGCGAAGAGGACGTCTCCGAAGTCGATCGCCGTCAGAGCCAGGCCCGGCCGATGCAGTTTCAGCATGCCGAAGCGCAATCAGCGACCGGCGGCCCGGCGCCGGCCGGCCAAGGTGGCGCCCAGCAGGCCGCTGTACCGGAAACGTTCGTGCGCGATGGGCGCAAGATCGGCCGCAACGAGCCGTGCCCCTGCGGCTCGGGCAAAAAGTACAAGCAGTGCCACGGCAAGCTGGCCTGAGCCGCTGATCGGTCGTGATTACCGTGGTGGCCGGCGTGCTGCGCGACGAGGCTGGTCGCGTGCTGCTGGCCCAGCGCTTGCCCAGCAAGCACCTGGCCGGCACCTGGGAGTTTCCGGGTGGCAAATGCGAGCCCGGTGAGTCCGCCGAGGATGCCCTGGCGCGAGAGCTGGCCGAGGAGCTGGGGATCGAGGTTGGCTCGTCATCACCCCTGCTTGGCCTGACCCATCATTACCCGGAAAAGTCGGTGCGCCTGCTATTGCACGAGCTTGTCGACTGGCGCGGCGAGCCGCGCGGTTGCGAGGGCCAACCGCTGCGCTGGGTGAGCGTCAAGGGTATGGTCGATCTGCCCATGCCCGCGGCCGACCGTCCGATTGTGCGCGTGCTGGATCTTGACCCCCGCTATGCCATTACGCCAGACCCGGACCGGGTGGGCGGTATCGAAGGCTTGATCAATGCATGGCAGCAAAGCCTGGCCGCAGGCTTTCGTCTGTTGCAACTGCGTGCGCATAGCCTCAAGCCCACGGTGCTGGCCGAGATTGCGCCGAGGCTGGGCGAAATGGCCCGTCAGTACGGCGCGCGCTGGTTGCTCAATGGCCCTGCCGAGCTGGCGCAAGCGGCCGGCGCTGACGGCCTCCATCTGCGCCATGCCGACCTGCTCAAGCAAGATCAGCGCCCGGTGCCGGATAACATGCTGCTTGCCGCCTCCTGCCACGATCGCGAATCCTTGCAGCTAGCGGCGGCGTTGAATGCCGACTTTGTCTGCTTGTCGCCGGTACGTACCACCCCCAGTCACAGCCAGGCCGATCCGCTGGGCTGGTCCGGGTTTGCCGGGCTGTGCGCCGACTCGGCCCTGCCGGTGGTGGCCTTGGGGGGTGTCAGTCCTGGCGATCTGGGTACGGCCAGACAACATGGTGCCTGGGGTGTGGCCGGCATCAGCGCCTTTGGATGTGTGTGATGGGATGGACTTCGATTGCATTGCCACTGACGCGCCGCGCGCTGCCTGCGCCGGGGGTGGTTGATCTGTGGTTGACCGATCTCGATGACCTGCCGCTGGAAGCCGGTCCGTCCGGCCTGACCCGGCGCGAGCGAGTGCTGAAGCGCCGTATCCAGCAGCAATTCGTGCTGCGCCTGCTGCTCGGCAGCTATCTGAAATGTCCCGGCAAGGATGTCGGTATCGTCCGCGGCGAGCGCGGCAAGCCCAGGCTGGCCGCACCGCTGGATCGCAGTGGTCTGCAATTCAACCTGTCGCACAGCGGCGGCTGGCTGGCCATTGCCGTTGCCCGCGATCTAGAGGTCGGCTTGGATATCGAAGGCGAACGCCAGCTCAAGCGCGTGGCCGACCTGGCCCAGCGCTACTTTTCCGAGGCCGAGGCAGAATGGATTGCAGGCCTTGATGGCGCGGCGCAAACGCAGGCCTTTCTGGCCCAGTGGACCGCGCGCGAGGCCCTGGTCAAGTCCACTGGTACCGGCCTGGCCGGCGCCCTTGGACACATCACCCTTGAATGGCAACCCGCCCGCATCCGGACCTTGCCGTCTGATTGGCCGCCAGCCGCCGACTGGAGCTTGCTGTCACCCGACATGCCCGCCGACCTGACAGCCAGCCTGGCCGCTCCCCACCCGAATCTCCAGCTGAACCAATACTTTCTTCAACCCGCCCGCTAGACCCCTGTCCCTTGCCACCAAAGCTCCATACCTGCGCCAAGCTGCCATGCTCAGCTAGAATCCAGTGACTACCCATTGTCACCTTCCCCCATGACCCGAGGTCACGAAAAAGACGTAACTACCATCAGCAGCAGCCACCGTGGCCTGTCCGGCGTGCTGCGCCAGGCCCGCGCTTTCGAGGCGCTGGATCAGCGTCTGCAATTGCTGCTGCCGGAATCCGACCGCGGCCACATCCGCGTGGCCTGCGTGGAAGGCGAAACCCTGGTCCTGGCCGCCACCTCCCCAACCTGGTCCAGCCGCGCCCGCCTACATGCCCTAGCCCTGCTCGAAGCCGCCGCCTCCCTCTGGCCCACGCCCCTGACAAAAACCCGAATCATCGTCGCCCCCGGCCCGACCGCCCCATAACCGCACCCGTAGCCCGGCCCAGCCCGTTGCGTTGGCGGTTGACCCAACATGGACCCTGGGGACGTTGCCGGCGCTACGGGTGTCGGGTCGGGGCAGCGGCTCGAGGTCGGGCTCTTAAGGCCGGGTTGCCCGGAACGCGAAGACAAGTCCGAGAATCAGGCTGGCTGCTGCCGGCAGGGAGTATTCCTGGTACATCGGGCCAACGCCGTAGCCGGCCAGGACAGCGCCGGTGATCAGGAAGCCGGCGGCGAGGATGGTGGCCGGGAGACGGCGGTTGTGGCGGTTGAGTTCGCCGGACAAGCGCTCCAGGTCGGCCGAGTCAATGCGGGTGCGGATATGGCCGCTGCCGGCCATTTTCAGGTATTCGTAGATCAGCGTCGGCAGCTCGGGGCTGCGGGCCAGCATGCCGGGTAGCTGGCGGCTGATCCGGCGGGCGGTGCGCGGCAGGCCGTAGCGGTCGCGGTAGATGGCTTCCAGCTCGGGTTTGGCAACTTCCCAGATGTTGATCTTGGGATATAGATCGCGACCCATCCCCTCGATGTTCAACAGCGTCTTCTGCAACATGATCAGCTGCGGCTGCAGGGTCAGCTTGAAGCGCCGGGCGACCATGAACAGGTTGATCACCAGCTCGGCAAAAGAGACCTCTTCCAGTGGCCGGGTGAAAGCCGGCTCACAGACCGTGCGTGCCGCCGCTTCGAGCTGGTCGATGCGGGTATCGGGCG
>SKQI01000011.1 GCA_007119095.1 Wenzhouxiangella sp.
CCTGAACCCTGAACCCTGAACCCGCGATCTGCGCAACGAGTCAGATAAAGAACACTAACAACACAACGCCCAAAATCACCCGATACGCCACAAACGGCTGCATCCCCACCTTCCGGATGAAGGCCAGGAAATAATGAATGCAGGCATAAGTACTGATCGTTGCCACCACGAACCCCACCAGCAACGGCCCCAACTCCGTCTCCGTGCCATTGCGGACCAGATCACGGGTCCCCAGCAAACCCGCTGCGATAATGATCGGCACCGATAACAAAAATGAAAACCGCGCTGCGGCTTCCCGGCTCAGGCCCAGAAACAGCGCCGCCGTCATCGTGATGCCCGACCGCGAGGTGCCGGGGATCAACGCCAATGCCTGGGCAAAGCCAATCACAAGCACATCCCTCAATGTCAGACTGTGCTCATCACGCTCACCACGCCAGCGCCAGTCGGCCCAGCCCAGTAGCAGCCCAAAAAAGATCAGCGCCGAGCCCATGATCAGCGGGCTGCGCAACGCCACTTCGGCATAGTCTTTGAACAACAGGCCCAGGATACCTGCCGGAATCGTGCCAATGATGATCCACCAGGCCAGGCGCGAATCCGCGGTTTTTTCTCCCCCGCTCAGCGCCGCCAGCCAGTCATGCCCCATGGCCCACAGTTCACGCCGAAAATAAGTCACCACCGCCACCAGCGAGCCGGCGTGCAGCATGATGTCGAAATCCAGACCCTGGTACTCGGTGCCGGTAAACACGGAGTACAACACCAGGTGAGCCTGGCTGGAAACGGGTAGAAATTCGGTCAGCCCCTGAATCAGGGCCAGAATCGCGGCTTGGACGGCATCCATGGCGCGCAAGTCTAACCGATCCCCATTTTCACTTCCCCGTTTCCGACACCACCGTTAGACTTGTACCTTGAGCCTTGATCCTTGAACCTCGCTCCCTCCGCCATGCCGCCCGCCAGCCCTCCACAGCCGGTTCATTCAGACGTCTTGATCATCGGCGCGGGCGCGGCGGGCCTGATGTGCGCGATAACTGCAGGGCAGCGGGGTCGAAAGGTGCTGGTGCTGGACCATGCCAACAAGGTCGGCAAGAAGATTCTGATGTCGGGCGGCGGGCGCTGCAATTTCACCAATATGTACAGCGAGCCGGACAATTTCCTTTCGGCCAACCCGCATTTCTGCAAGTCCGCATTGAGCCGCTACACGCCCTGGGACTTTATCTCCCTGGTCGAGAAACACCGCATTTCCTACCACGAGAAGAAGCTTGGCCAGCTGTTCTGCGATCGCTCGTCAAAGGATATAGTCGGGCTGTTGCTCAACGAATGCCGAGCAGCAGGGGTTGAAATTCGAACCCACACCCCGGTCGAGATAGAACAGCTGGGACCAGTACATAGATTGCGCGCTGGTGATCAACCAGTCAGCTGTGACTCGCTGGTCATTGCTACCGGTGGCTACTCCATCCCGCGCATGGGCGCGACCGGTTTCGGATTTGATTTTGCCCGCAGTCTGGGCCTGAAGATCCAGCCCACTCGTGCGGCCCTGGTTCCCTTCGTGCTCGAAGGTAGAAAGCTAAGTCAGATTGAGGGTCTGTCCGGGGTGGCCGTGGATACCGTCAGTCAGGCCGATGGCCCCGCTTTCCGCGAGAACATCCTCTTTACCCACCGTGGCCTCAGCGGTCCGGCCATGCTTCAGGTGTCTTCCTACTGGCAGCCCGGACAGCCAGTCACTGTCGACATGCTGCCGGAGCTGGACCTGGGCGAGCATTTGCGCCATCTCCGCCGGCAGCGCCCGCGAACACAGCTACGCACGGCACTTGCCGAGCTGCTGCCGAAAAGGCTGGTCCAGCGCTGGTGCGAACTGTGGCTGGAGGATCGAGCGTTGGCCGAGCTGTCGGATCAGGCGATAGGACACTGTGACCAGACCCTGAAGCACTGGCAGGTCTGGCCGGCGGATACCGAAGGCTACCGGACCGCCGAAGTCACCCTGGGTGGTGTCGATACCTCGGCACTGTCGTCGCGCACCATGGAGACCGGATCGCATGCCGGCGTTTTCTTTATCGGCGAGGTGGTGGATGTGACCGGGCACCTGGGTGGACATAACTTTCAGTGGGCCTGGGCCTCAGGGCACGCGGCCGGCTGTGTCGTCTGAATTAGCCAGCGTCGATGCGCCGGCATGCGACTTGACGTTACAATCAGGCTTCAGGCAAGAAAAACAGGGGTGGGAAACTGGCGATTTCCAGACCATGCGTGTTGGCGTCGAACGGGAAAGTGGAGCAGCAAATGCCCCTGCCTGTGCTTCTGTTCGTCCTGCTGGCAGGCTTGATACCGTCGCCGGTATTCGCCCTTGACCCACATCTAAGCATCGACCAGTACACCGTCCAGACCTGGTCCCTGGACCATGGTTTGCCGCAATCCACGGTCAATGCCATGGTCCAGTCGCCGCTGGGCTACGTCTACATTGCCACCTTTGGAGGGCTGGCGCGATTCGACGGTGTACGCATGGAGCTGATTCCGGAGGACGCCGCCTGCGGCCGTCGTTATACCGACCTGGCAGTGGACCAGCAAGGCGTCGTCTGGGTCGGCGCTGAGCGAGGCGCAATTTGCCGGCTCATCGACGGCAGGCTTCGCCAGCCGGAGGCGGACGAGGCCGCCGCGATAGACCGGGTCAGCACCATTCACGCCGGTCGCGAAGGGCAGCTTTGGGTAGGTACTCAGAACGGCTTGTTCGAGCTGTCCGACGAGCAGGTCAGATCAATCGAGACAACGCAGCTACCTGGCCCGCACGTGCATGCTTTGGCCCAGCATCCCGACGACGGCGTACTTTGGGTTGGTACTGAGCGCGGTCTGTGCCTGTACTCCTCAGCTACCTGCAAGCAGCCGTCGTGGGCTGCAATCTTCAACGATAACAGCGTTCGAGTCATTCACCATGGCCGCGATGGCACCAGCTGGATAGGTAGTGAGTTCGAGCTGTATCGCTACCGTGATGGCGACTTGCAGCGGGTTGATCTGCCTGAAGGGCTGGGTTGGATCTACGCCGTGATTGATGATAGTCACGGCAACGTCTGGCTGACCACCAGCATAGCGGGCCTGACCCGGGTTGCTCCCGGTCTGCAGCAGCCCTCCGAAAACAGTCCCTTGCGGGCCAGTGGGGCCGTGTCGCTGCTGAGCGATAGCGAGGGTAACCTGTGGGTCGGCTACATTGGCCGAGGCATCAAGAAGCTGGCTGAGGGTCGTGCCTATGGTGTGCGCCTGTCGCGATTTCCTTCCGTGCAGCCGTTCCTGCCTGTCACCGTTGATCAGTCGGGTGACATCTGGGCTGGCTTGCCTTGTCGAGGCGTGGTTCACTTCAATCAGCAGGGTGCTCACCTGTTTGATGGTGATAGCGGGCTCATCAATACCTGCATCTGGTCTCTGCTGCCATTGGCAAGCGGTGAGGTCTGGGTCGGTACCCACGGCGGCGGCCTTTACCGCCTGGATCAACATGGGGTGGCGCATCCGGTGTCCGGGCTGAATACCCGAGAGGGTATTGTTCGCGCGCTGTACCAGAGCCAATCCGGCAAAGTTCTGATCGGCACCGATCAAGGGGTGTTTCAATACCGTCCGGCGGACTCGGTCGTGGAGCAGGTGCCCGGTACTGAAGGCGAGGACGTATTCTTTCTGGCCGAGGGGGAAGACGGTGTGCTTTGGGTAGGCACTCGCGCGGGCGCGCTTCGCATTCAAGGTGACGAACACCGGCGGTTCGACGAGTCCAACGGTTTGTCCGGGCACCAGGTCAGAGTCATTTACCCGGATGCTGAAGGCCTGGTCTGGATTGGCACCTATGGCGGCGGCCTGAACCGTATCGATGGTGATCAGGTGTTTGTTTTCGACCGTGGCAACGGGATGCCCGACGATATCGTCTCTGCCCTGTTTGAAGATGAGTTGGGTCGTTTCTGGATGAGCGCTAATCGGGGGGTAATGCGGGTCGCCCGCGCCAGTCTGAATGCCTTCGCCGAAGGAAAACTTGATGCGATCGAGGTCATGCTACTTGACCGCAACGATGGCATGCCAGCCAGCGAGACCAATGGTGGTGCCCAGCCGGCGGGCGTTCTGCTGGAGGACGGTCGGCTATGGCTGCCGACGGTGGATGGCCTGGCCGTGTTTGATACTCGAGGTGACCAGATCAATGCGCTGCCACCGCCAGTACTGATTGAGCAGGTGCTGCTTGACGGCAAGCCCATGGACTTTCGGTCCGGCATGTCGCTGCCGGCCGGGGCGCGTAACCTGGAAATCCACTACACCGCACTTTCCTTCAGGGCGCCGGAACGAGTCAAGTTTCGCTACCGTCTGGCGGGCTTCGATCAGCGCTGGGTAGAAGCCGGTACCCGAAGAGTCGCCTACTTTCCCGTGGTTCCGGCCGGGCGCCTGCAATTCCAGGTCATCGCGGCCAACCATGATGCGGTCTGGAACGAAATCGGCGACGGCTTCGAGTTCGAGGTGCGACCGGGCCTGGTGCAGCGGCCCGAGCCCTACCTTGGGTTGTTTGCAATCGCCCTGCTGGTCGTCTTTATCCTGGCCCGTCTGCGTAACCGCTGGCTACAGCAGCGCGAGCGCGAACTGCAGGCAGAAGTGGACCAGCGCACGGCCGAGTTGGCCAAGCTGGCCGAACTGACTGAGTACATCAATCGCGCGGTCAAGCTGCATCAGGTGCTGGATCATACCTACGAAACCCTGCAGGCTTTTGTTCCTTACGATCACATGATTCTGGCCCTGGTCGACAGCGAGCGCTTGGCCATTCGGACCCTTTGGTCGCGTCGGGGAAATCAGCACGGCGTGCAGGGCCGGGAATTTGGCAGTGGTTTTCGAAGCCGTGGTTTGACAGAAGTGCTCGAATCCGGTCAGCCGCGAATCATCGATGATTTGTCCGACTACCTTGCCGCCCATCCCAATTCCAAAACCACGCAGCGAATGATCGCCGGTGGGATAAAGTCCAGCATGATCTGCCCGCTTCGGGTGGGGGACCAGGCGGAAGGCTTCCTGGTATTGGCCAGCGGTCAGGCGGGCGCTTATCGCGCTTCCCACGTCGATTTTCTCAAACAGCTGGCCAGCCAGCTCGCCCTGGCGGTGAGCAAATCTCGGTTATATGACGAACTGCTTGAGGCCAAGAGCGAGCTGGAACGGCGTAATGACCAACTAGCTGCATTGGCCAGCCGCGATGAACTGACTGGGATTTCCAACCGGCGAACGTTTGAGCAGAGCCTGGATTCAGACTGGTCGCAGGCAGTCCAGGCGCGCACGGTTTTATCGCTGCTGATGATTGATGTCGACCGATTCAAGGCATTCAATGATGCACTCGGCCACCAGGCCGGCGACGACTGCCTGCGTCAGATCGCCAACGCACTATGCGAGGTCGTTGAATCAGAGGCCTCTGTGGTCGCCAGGGTAGGTGGCGAGGAGTTCACCGTTGTGCTTCCTGGCGTTAACGCAGCCCGGGCGCTGGAACTGGGCTGGCAGCTTTGCAATCGCGTTGCCGATTTAGCTATTACTCATCCGGCAGCCGATACGCTGGATCACGTCACCATAAGCGTAGGGGCTGCGACAATGGAGCCCAGCCTTGAGCGCAGCAGAGGCGAACTGATGCGCCTGGCCGACCAGGCCCTGTATGCGGCCAAGGCCGAAGGTCGCAATCGGGCAGTTCGGGCCGGCTGATTCGGCTTTGGTCTAGTTTCGCTTGCTCGCCTGATCGGGCATAGTCCCAAGTTGGGCCCTGCAAGCAAGTACTTTTTCATGGATTCAAACCTCCTGACACCGTTGGCCTCCCAGGCCTATCAGCGTGCCCACAATCAAGCCAAAACGGCGCCCGATGCGTTCTGGTTGGACGAGGCTGGACGCATTACCTGGATTCGCAAGCCCACGGCTGGCGTCAAACGGGATGCCGATGGCGGAGATCGCTGGTTTTCCGACGGCCAGCTCAACACGTCCTGGCTGGCCCTGGATGCTCAGGTTGAAGCTGGTCGCGGTGAGCAGGTAGCACTGATTTATGACTCTCCGGTCACCGATCGTATTCAGCGCTTCACTTATGCAGAACTGACTGAGCAGGTGGCGCGCACGGCCGGCGCTCTGGCCGAGCTGGGTGTTACCAAGGGCGACCGCGTGGTGCTCTACATGCCGATGGTGCCCGAGGCGGTCATCGGCATGCTTGCCTGCGCTCGGCTTGGTGCGATCCATTCGGTGGTCTTTGGCGGCTTTGCCGCCCGCGAACTGGCGATTCGCATCGATGATGCCAAGCCGCGCGTTGTGTTGTCGGCATCCTGCGGCATCGAAGTCGATCGTGTCATCCCCTACAAGCCCCTGCTTGATTCGGCACTTGAACAGGCGACTCATCAGCCGGAAGCCACCCTGATTCTGCAGCGGCAACAAGTCGAGGCAGTACTGCAAGCCGGACGAGATCACGACTGGCATGAACGGGTGGCTGCTGCTCAGCCAGTCGATCCGGTGCCGGTTCAGGCAACCGATCCGCTCTACATCCTCTACACCTCGGGCACCACCGGCAAGCCCAAGGGCGTGGTTCGTGACAACGGTGGCCACGCCGTGGCCATGCACTACAGCATGGATGTGGTGTATGGCATGAAGCCAGGCGAAGTGTTCTGGGCGGCCTCGGACGTGGGTTGGGTGGTCGGTCACTCCTACATCGTTTATGCGCCGCTGATCTATGGCTGTACCACGGTGCTGTATGAAGGCAAGCCGGTGCGAACGCCCGATGCTGGCGCCTTCTGGCGTGTAATTGAAGCACACAAGGTCAATGCCCTGTTCACCGCACCTACAGCGTTTCGGGCGATCCGCAAGGAAGATCCGGAAGGGGCAATGCTTGCCCGCTATGATATCAGCTCCCTCAAGCGCCTGTTTCTGGCCGGAGAACGTCTGGACCCACCCACCTACCAATGGCTGAAGGATCTCACCGGTCTGCCCGTGCTGGATCACTGGTGGCAGACTGAGACCGGCTGGGCGATTGCCTGCAACCCCGTCGGCCTGGAAACCATGGCCGAGAAGCCCGGGTCGGCGACCGCCCCGACGCCGGGCTTCCAGGTCGACATCCTCGACTTGAACGGCCAGGTCTGCGGGTCTTCCGTCGAAGGCGCTGTCTGTATTCGCAGGCCCCTGCCGCCGGGCTGCCTGGCGGGGATCTGGAACGATCCCGATCGCTTCCATCAGTCCTATTTCGCCAGCTACGACGGTCATTACCTGACCGGTGACGGTGGCTATATCGATGATGACGGCTACCTGTTCATCATGGGCCGTACCGACGATGTCATCAATGTCGCCGGGCATCGCCTGTCGACCGGTGAAATGGAAGAAATCGTCGCCAGCCACCCACAGGTGGCCGAATGCGCGGTCTTCGGTGTCGACGATCAGCTCAAGGGACAGCTGCCGCTCGGACTCGTGGTGCTGAAAGACGGATGCAGCCAGGCCCCGGATGACATCGTCAGAGAATTAGTGGGCATGGTCCGAGAGCAGGTCGGGGCGGTGGCCTGCTTCCGTCGCGCGGTGATCGTCAAGCGCCTGCCCAAAACCCGGTCGGGCAAAATCCTGCGCCGGGTTCTGCGTCAGATTGCCAATGGCGAGGCATATGCCGTGCCCTCGACAATAGACGACCCGATCATTCTCGAGGAGATTGGCGAGCGGCTGGCCACAGCATGAACAACTGGGTAATGTATTTTTCGGGCTTCAGTGCTAGCATGCCCGCAAACCAACGTTACTTGATACCAGCCGGGAGGCACCATGCAGGATCGTCGATTGATTGGGTATTCCATCGCCGCCAGCGCAATGGCAGCAGGCAGCGCCGGGGCCGAAATTCAGAACGTGGGCACCTTCATTATCGAAGGCAGCACCGGCAACCCGGCATTCTCCAGTTTTGGCGGCAGCATAGATCTGAATGGCAACGGCAGCGATAACTTCTCGGTCTTCGGTTACATAGATTTTGGGC
The DNA here is from genome assembly GCA_007119095.1 of Wenzhouxiangella sp. GTDB lineage: Bacteria > Pseudomonadota > Gammaproteobacteria > Xanthomonadales > Wenzhouxiangellaceae > Wenzhouxiangella. The sequence continues at coordinate 7,955 of SKQI01000011.1, forward strand.
AGGATAGTGGTTACGTGGCCATTTCGCCCAGGCCCGATAACTACGTTGTCAATGAGTCGGTTGCTGGCGGGTACCTGGTTTCAAGTTTCAGCCCCGGCGATGTGATCGACAGTGATCTGACGTTTGGTGCTTATTCGCATTTGTTCGTTCGCGATTGGTCCAGTTTTGAACAGGACTACGAAGCCTTCCTGAATCAGCGCGGTTTTTTCGGCTTTGCCATACCAGGCGCAGACGAAGGCATTGATTTCGCCTGCGTGGATATTCAGGTGAATCTGAAGGGTAGTGTCTTTTCGGCCGAA
>SKQI01000128.1 GCA_007119095.1 Wenzhouxiangella sp.
AAATCCAGGCCGCCGACCAGGGCGAGAATGGCACCAGTGTCTGCTTCCATGGCCACCAGCGCGGCCTCGGCTACCGGCACCTGGGCCAGGCGCCATTCGTCATCGACCCGACGCACGCGCACCAGATCGCCGGCGGCGAGTACTTCGCTGGCCTCGGTTGGCCGTCTCCCCAGCGAGTCCAGTGCCAGCTGTGGTCTGGCCCAGGCCAAGGACTCGATTTCCAGCACGATGTCTTCCCCGCCGCGCACAATCAGACGGGCCTGCGCTTCGTCGCTTTCCACCACCATCGCCGGAATCAGGTCTGCCACCGGCCGGACCTGGTTGAGCCGGGACTCGATCTCGGCCAGGCTGCCCATGGAATCCGCATCGAACTGCTGCTCGGGGCCACGCCAGCCGTGGCGGCGATCGTAGGCTTGGAGGCCGTCACGGACAGCCTGATCGGCCGCGCGCTGCATCCGCGCATCGACCGTGGTGTGAATGCGATAGCCGCCGCCATATGCTTCGCTGGCGCCCAAGGTATCGACGGCGAACTGGCGCGCCATCTCTGCCATCCAGTCTGCATTTAGCTGGCGGACGGGTCCGTGCAGGCGCGCGTTGTTGGGTTCGGCTCGGGCCAGCGCGTGGGTTTCGGTGTCGATATAGCCCAGCCGCAGCATGCGGTCCAGAACCCAGTTGCGACGAATCATCGCTTGCCGTGGCCCGGACACCGGGTTGTCTCGCGAGGGGGCTTTCGGTAATGCGGCGATCATGGCCATTTCGGCAAGGCTGAGTTCGTCCAGTGTCTTGCCGTAGTACACTTGCGCCGCCGCGCCGATGCCGTAGGCGCGGTGGCCGAGGAATTCCTTGTTTAAATAGAGTTCAAAAATTTGATCCTTGGTCAGTTCCTGTTCAATTTTTACTGCCAGCAGGATTTCCCGCAGCTTCCGGGTAATGGAATACTCGGTCGACAGAAAAAAGCGTCGGGCAACCTGCTGGGTGATTGTGCTGCCGCCCGGGACGCGGCCGCGGCCCATGGATCGGCCGTACAGCCACACGCCGCGCAACGTGCCTCGCCAATCGATGCCGGGATGGCGGTAAAATCGGTCGTCTTCTGCCGCGAGAAAGGCGAGGCGCATTTTTTCAGGCACATCGTGGAGCGCGACGGGGGTTCTGCGCTGCTCGCCAACCTCCAGCATGAGTTGGTCGTCGGCCGAATAAATGCGCAGCGGCACCTGCAGTCGAATATCGCGCAGGGTGTCTACCGAGGGCAGTGTTGGTACGATTGTCAGCCATATCACCGCCACGCCGATTGCCGCTAATGCGAAAATCAGGAAAAACAGACGGATAGAAAAAACTATTAAAGGCTTTATTCGGACCATGAGATATGGTAAATGTACATCTGGAGAATCAGGATTCCGGAGCTTTGGATGCAGGTTCAACCAAAAAGTGCCCTGTCATCGAGGCCTTTTCGGTACCGATTCCAGAGATTAGCACAGGGTCGACGCCTGGCCCGTACCGGGACATGGGGATGATTCAAGCCGGCTGTAATGAAATTTGGTCCCAAACGCTTGACTGTGCAGAACAGAGGGTCATGAAAGCACAATGAATGAAATCATGTCGAAGCTTTTCCGCAGCGCGCCGCCACCCTTGATCGGGGTGGATATCGGCACCAGCAGCGTCAAGCTCCTGCAACTCGCGCCGAACGGATCTGGTTACCGCGTCGAGGCCTTCGCGGTGGAACCGGTTCCAGAGGGTGCGGTCAGCGAGGGCAGCATATCCGATCCGGATCAGGTCGCCGAAGCCGTCAAGCGCGCGCTCAAGCGTGGCGGCTTCAAGGCCAAGGCTTGCGCCATGGCGGTAACGGGTTCAGCGGTGATCACCAAGGTGATCAATCTTCCCGCTGACCTGTCCGAAGAGGATATCGAGGGCCAGATTGAAGTCGAGGCCAGCCAATACATTCCATATCCCCGGGAAGAGGTAAGCCTGGATTTCGAAATCCTGGGTCCATCCCCTCGCAATGCCGACCTGCTTGAGATTCTGCTGGCCGCCTCCAAGACCGAGCACGTCGATGCAAGGCGTGAAGTCGCCGAGCTGGCTGGGCTGAACGTCAAAGTGATTGACGTCGAGTCCTACGCCATCGCCAATGCATTTACGCTGGTTCGCAAGCGGGCAGGCATTGAAGACTCCGATACGATCGGCATTCTCAACATTGGGTCAACCGTCTCCACCATGATCGTTTTGCGGGGTGATCGCTCGATCTACAGCCGGGAACACTCTTTTGGCGGCAATCAGCTCGTCGAGGAATGCATGCGTAGATACGGAATGGACGCTGAGCAGGCAAGTTTCCTGCAGCGCGGTGAGGAGCCGCCGGCCGGGTTCGAAGATGAGGTGCTGGAGCCGTTCCGGCAGAACATCATTCAGCAGATCAGCCGCGCGCTGCAGTTTTATGCTTCCTCCAGCGATTACACCAGTATCTCTACCTTGTTCATAACCGGCGGTGGTGCCTCGATACCGGGGCTGGCCGAAGCGGTAGGCAACGAAGTCGGAATTTCCTGTGAAATTGCCGACCCGCTCAAGGACATGCGGCTGTCAGCGAAAACCAGTGCGCGCGCCCTGGAGCAGGCCAGGCCTTCCCTGACGACCGCCTGCGGACTCGCCTTACGGGGATTCGATTAATGGCAAAAATCAACCTATTGCCCTGGCGGGAGAATCTGCGCCAGCAGCGACAGAAGAACTTCCTGGCCTCGCTGGCTGTGGCTGCCCTGGTCGCCATTGGCGTGGTCCTGGTAGCCAATATGGGCATGAACAACCAGATTTCCGGCCAGGAAAATCGCAATAACTTCCTGCGTGGTGAAATTCGCAAGCTCGACACTGCCATCGCCCGGATCGAGCGTCTGGAAAGAACGCGCGATGATCTGGTGACGAGAAAAAATGTGATCGAGCGCCTGCAGACCAATCGGTCCATGATGGTGCATCTATTCAACCAGTTGGCGCAGACGCTGCCCGAGGGGATCACGCTGAACACCGTGCGGCAGGCGGGTCAGCAGCTGACCATTGGCGGTACCAGCGAATCCGAATCGCGTGTTTCGGAGTACATGCGCAACATAGAAAGAGCTGAATGGCTGCACAGCCCGACCCTGCGAATCGTGGTCCGGTCAGAATCGGCAGACCGTCCGGGTCAGCCGCACCGTTTCGAACTGACGGCGCGGGTTGCAGCCCCGGGCCAGGAAGACGAGGAGAACTGAGCGCATGGATCTCAATGAACTGAAGGACCTCGACTTCAATAATCTGGGCAGCGCTTCGACCGGTGCGAAGTCACTGATTATCGCAGTGGTCTGCATCCTGATTCTGGTCGGCGGCTACTTTCTGTTGATCAAGGAGAAGCGGGAGCGTCTCGAGCGCGTTGAACAGACCGAGGTTCAACTGCGTACGGAGTTTTCTGAAAAGCAGCAAAAGGCGGCTAATCTGGAGCGCTACGAAGCGCAGCTGGAAGAAATGGAAGAGCTGCTGGCCTCGATGCTGCAGCAACTGCCGTCGCGGACCGAAATGCCGGACATCCTGGTGGATATCTCCAGGACTGCGCAGGGATCAGGTATTCGCAATGAGTTGTTCGAGCCGCGCGCTGAAGTCGTTCGGGAGTTCTATGCCGAACAGCCGATCAGCGTCAGGCTGGTCGGCTCTTATCATGATTTTGGCGCTTTCGTCAGTTCGGTGGCTTCCCTGTCCCGGGTAGTAATCCTGACCATGCGTGACATTTCGCTGCAGCCGGTTGCCGGCGGCGATTTGCGCATGGAGGGGACGGTGACGACCTACCGGTATCTGGACGATTCAGAAATGGATAACAGCACAGGGCAGCGGAGATGAACATGACTGGAAACGCCGCCAAACTCGTGACCATGCTATTGGCCGTGACGCTGCTCGCCGCCTGCGAGCGTGGCACCAGCGATCTCGAACGCTGGGTGGCTGATACATTGCGGACACCCGGTGGTGAGATCGATCCGATTCCGCCTGTCGCAACGCCGGAAGTGGTGACCTACGTCGCTTTTGACTTGCGCGACCCATTCCAGCGTCGCGTGGCTCGCCCCGATGAGCCCGTTGATGATGTGGAAGAGGGAACCGCGGCCACTATCCGGCCCGACGCAGATCGACCGCGCGAATTCCTCGAGAATTTCCCGCTGGATACATTGCGCATGGTCGGGACTCTGGAGCTCGAGGGCGTCAATTTCGCCTTGATCAGGGATAACGACAACGTCATCCACCGCGTTTCCGAGGGCAATTACATGGGCGGTAACCATGGACGCGTGGTGCGCGTTCGTGGCGACCGTGTAGAACTAACGGAGCTGGTCGAAGACCCTCGCGGTGGCTGGACTGAGCGCCGCGCGCAAGTAGTCATGGCCGACAACTGATAACTGTGGCCGAACAGCAAGGATCCGAACACAGATGAAGACAACAACGAAATCCAGGGTCTCAAATGGGAGAAAAACGATGAACAGCGGTAGCAAGGCGACAGTGCTCCTGGTTGGGCTGTTCTGCTTGTTTTCGTGGGCCACGGCAGCAGAGTTGACCGATGTGACGGTGGAAACAGTGGATGGCGAGGTTCGGTTTGTTCTGCAGACTGATGCCGCTCCGCCGAATCCGACCGTCTTTGTTACCGAGCAGCCGCCGCGGATTGTGCTGGAATTGCCCGATACAACCACGCGCATGCGCGGCGACCGAGTGGCGTTGGGCGCGGGTCCTGCACAAAGTTACATGGCTTTGAGTGCCGGCGGGCGAACTCGGCTGGTCATCGATCTGAACCGCGTGGTTCCATACGATGTGTCTGTCGAATCTGATCGCGTGGTCCTTGCCCTGGATGCTGGTGCTGCGCGGGCAGCGCCGACGACCACCGTTGGCGGCGCCGGCTTCGAGATCACCGGCATTGATTTCCGTCGGGGAACCGACGGAGAGAGCCGCGTGATCATCGACTTTGATCGCGCCGGGGTCAACATGAGCGTCAATGAACGTGCCTCTGGTTTGAGAATCGATCTGTTCGATACACGCCTGCAGCGCAACCTTTTCCAACGGCTGGATGTGGCCGATTTTGCCACCCCGGTTCAGTTCATCACCCCGGAGCAGCGTGGCGACAATGTGCGTCTGCAGCTGGACATTTCTGGCACCTACCAACACATGGCCTATCAGACGGCGGATCGCCTGGTCATCGAGGTCGGCCGTCCGGAGCCCGAGCCGGTGCGTGACCGCGAGCTGCAATTTTTTGAAGAGCGAGAATACGAAGGCAGCCGGGTGACCCTGAACTTCCAGGAAATCCAGGTGCGCTCGGTGTTGCAGCTGATTGCAGACGTATCGGACTTGAATATCGTGGTTTCCGATTCGGTCAGCGGTGCGCTCACCCTGCGTCTGACCAATGTGCCCTGGGATCAGGCACTGGATATCATCCTCGAGACTCGAAACCTGGATATGCGACGTTCCGGCAATGTCATCTGGATTGCCCCGGCGAACGAAATTGCCCAGCGCGAGCAGCAGGTTTTGCGGGCACGGGCCGAGCGGCAGAGTCTAGAGCCGTTGCGGACCGCGATGATCTCGGTCAGTTACGCCGATGCTGGTGAACTGGCAACCCTGATTCGCGCGGCGTCGTCCGATTCCGAACAGGGGCTATTGTCCTCGCGCGGTTCGATCACCGTCGATCAGCGCACCAACACCCTGCTCATTGCTGACACCATCGAGCAGATCGACGAAATTCGCAGCCTGGTCGCTGAGCTGGATCGACCGGTCCGGCAGGTGCTGATCGAATCACGCATCGTCATTGCTCGACACGATTTCAACCACGAGCTTGGTGTTCGCTTTGGTGTGACTGCGGCGCGAGAGGATTCGCGCTCCAACTTGCTGGCGACCTCGGGCAGCTCCACCGGCCTTGATCCGATGAACCGCCAGGCCATCCTCAACCGTCGTGCCACCCAGGGTGGTACCAGCCTGCCGGTGGATCCGCCGGCGCTGAACGATCGACTCAACGTCAACCTGCCGGTCACCAGTCCGGCCGGACGACTGGGCTTCAGCGTGCTGGCTGCCGACTACCTGCTTGATCTGGAGTTGAGTGCGCTGGAAGCCGAAGGGCAGGGTGAGGTGATCTCCACCCCCAGGGTGATTACCGCCAACCAGGCCCAGGCCGTCATCAAGCAAGGTGTGCAAATTCCTTACCAGGAGGCCACCCAGGCCGGCGCAGGCACGGCCGTTTCCTTCCAGGAGGCCAATCTCGAAATGGAAGTGACGCCGTTGATCACGCCTGACAACCGCGTTCAGATGAGCCTGAAGATTACCCAGAACACGATCGGTGAAATCTTCGCCGGCGTACCGTCGATTGACACCCGAGAGCTCGAAACTCGCGTGCTGATCGACAACGGACAGACTGTTGTACTGGGCGGTATCTTCCAGGAAGAGCGCAACTTCGATACCAGCAAGGTGCCGGTACTTGGGGATGTGCCGGTACTCGGGGCCTTGTTCCGCAACCGCGGGACCCGGGATCAGAAGCGTGAGCTGCTGATCTTCGTGACTCCAACTATTCTCGATGACCGAGTGATTCTGGATTGATCATGACGAATGACCGGGAAACAGAAATGTTGGCCAAGACAAATAAACAATCGGGATTCATCAACATGAATATGAGCAAGTTTTTGGGAGCCGTCGCCTTTGCTCTGATCTTGACTGCCTGCGGTGGTGGTAGCAGCAATCAAAGCATTGGTCCCGGGCCGAGCGGTTCCTTGCAGATTTCCGCCGGCTCTGCCGAGGTGCGGGCCAACCCGGAGGGTTTTGCGCCCAACCCCAATAGTCCACACACTACCGAGATTCAGGTACGGTTCCGTCAGGCCAGCGGCTCCAACGTGGCCGACGGCACATCGGTGAATTTGTCTACCGGCAATGCCGCCGTTGGGGTGGTTTCCCCGGTCGCTGACCCGGCCGCTACCGGCAGTACCGTTTCTTCACAGACGGCTGCCGGTATTGCACGATTCTGGTTTACGGCGGGCGCTCAGGCGGGAACAGTCACCCTGACTGCGTCGGCGTCCAGCCCGGACAGCGGCGCCAGCCTGTCTTCCTCCATCACGATCACGGTGGCACCTGATGATGGCACCGGTCCAAGGCGCGTGGAAATTACCGCCGGAGACACAGAGCTGCCGGCCAACGTGCTCAATCTGCAGCCATCCTCCAACAGTCTGTTTTCGACCCAGGTTAATGTCCGGGTGCTTTCTGCCAGTGGTGGTTCCGTTGAAGACGGCACTGCAGTGACCATTGGCGTTGACAATGCCGGTCGTGCGGTCGTTTCCCCGCTTGACGATCCGCTCGCAAGCGGTGCTACGGCATCTGCATCGGTCGTTGCCGGGTTCGCCCGATTCCTGGTGACCTCCCAGGCCAACACGGGTCCAGTCGTACTGACCGTAGGCGCGGCGGGCGATGCCGACGGCGAAAACCTGCAGGGTGATCCACTCACCATCAATATTGTGCCCAACGAGCAAGATAGCAGTCGCCTGCGCATCAGCGGCGCCAGTACGATGCCGGCCAATACCCAGGGTGTGCCCATCTTTATCGGTTCTCCGTTCATCAATGAGCTGACGGTGGAATACACGGGTCCGGACGGCCAGGTGGGGCAGGTGGACGGTGGCGAAATCGCCGTGGCCGTTGCACCGATCTTCCGCGGTGCGTTCTCGACCCTGGATGATCCGTCGACGCCTGACAACGAATTCGAGATCCTGGTCGGCGCTGGTCCGGTGATCATGACCGCTGGCGTGACGACCCTGTTCATTCACAGCTTCGATCGTCCGGGTCCGTTGGAAGTCACCGTACTGGCGCAGGACGCCGAAACCGGTGAGCGCTTCTCGGAAAAATTCGTTGTTGATATCGTCGATGGTGCCGCTGATTTCCTGCCGGCAAGCATTGACTTCAGCGTCGGTCCGGAGCCGGTGTATGTCACCGGATCCGGTGGCGCGACCACCAAGCAAATGCAGCTGATCGTTCGGGATTCCGGCGGCAACCTGGTGCCTGACCCGGAAGCCGATGGTGTCAGCTGGAACAACGTTCTGCTCGAACTCGATGCTCCGGCCGGCAGCGGTGCCCGCTTGACCGGCACCGGAACCGATGGTCCGGTCAGTAGTGAATCCGCCATTCGCGTGCGCACCGTCAACGGGATTGCCGCCTTCAGTCTGAATGCGGGTTCCGAAATTGGTCCACATCGGATCACCGCGACCGTTGATCGTGCGGACAACAATGTCGACAACGAGCTGACCGATCCGCTGACTGCCGACAGCTTGATTCGGGTGGGTGATGGACGTCTGTTCTCGCTGCGCCTGGTCAGCCCACCGATCAATTCCATTCTGGTCAATCGCACGATTGACTCAGTCGATCCGGATTTCGAGCCAGTGCTTGACCCGGAGTCCGGCGATTTCGTGCCGCCGTCTCCCGATGGCACCTATTCGCTGACCGTGACGGTCATTGCCACCGACAAACAGGGTAATCCGCCGCTGTCGGGTTCGAACATCCGCTTCGGGAAGATCGACTCTCCCCTGACGCCCACTATTCCAGGTTTCTTCGTGTTCTCCGGTGCTCAGGGTGACCCGCAGGAAGGCGGCGTTCTGTTCACCGCGCTGGATGTAGCCGAGGGCTTCCTCGATGACCCGACGCGTCCGGATGAAGCCGTCGAGCCGGGGGATACGATTGCCCTGTTCGGCAAGGCTGTTCCTGGTAATCGCGAACACGAAGCGGTGAGAACCATCGCCAGCGTGATCGACGAGACCAGTGTCACCGTAACCGAGCCGTTCAACCCGAACGATGCCACGGGCAGCCCGGTGGATGACGGCGCCGTGATTCCCTGGGTGATCGGGCGTTCCGAAGTCGGATTCATCGACTCCAGTCTGACGCTTGACAGCCGCGGCCGCGGCAGCGTTCGCATGACCTACCCGGTCAACGCGATTGGCGCCCCGGTTGTGCTTTGGGCGCAGGGAGACCGGATCGAGTCTTCGCTGATCAAGACGGTGGCCGATGTGGAAGCGTCTGTGTTCCCGGGTATTGCCCCCCTGCGCCTGACGGTCTCGCCCGGTGTCGTTCGCGGCAACACGTCGTCGACGGTGACGTTGTGCCTCGAGGATGCCCTGAGAGCGCCCGTCAACAACACCTTTGTCCGCGGCTTTGTATCAGACGGCCCGGCTTCCGGCTCGCTGGACGGGTTCCCGATGCCCGGCTTCACCGAACAGGCCACTGGCAGCGCCGGACCAGGCTGTGTCAACACCGTTCTGACTACGACGGGAATGATTCCTGACGGCGACGAATCTACCGTTACCTTTAGCGTTGGTGAAGCAACGGCGGACGTTCAGGTTGTTGATCCGAATGCTGCGCTGTTGTTGGTTGATCCGCATCTGCTGATCGACAACTCGCCGAACCAGTTCCAGCGGACCATTACCTTGACCCTGCTGAACCCGAACAATGAGCCCATTGTTGGCGTTCCGCTGAGCGGCGAATGTGATGGCGGCGACGGCACCCTGGAACTGACGATCCAGCCCGGCATCACCAATTCGCAGGGACAGACCACGGCCGAGCTTTTGATTGGCATGGCTGCCTGTGGTGAAAGCGACCCTGATGACAGTTTCCCGAGAGTCGGGCAGTGTGAATTCACTACCGATACCGGCGAGCCCGTAGGTCTGTTTACGGCCATCGGCAGTGACCTGCGCCAGCTGCAAAGCCAGGTATCGCCGCAGCCGCCGATCGTCTGCCCGCCGCTGGATGAGGATACAGAGGTTACGCGTCTGGTGGTCGATGTCATCGATGACCGTGCAGCGCCGGGCAATAGTTTGATTGTCAGTTCGCCCGAGGGCATCGGTTGTAATGCGGACAATTCGGCCACGCCGGGTTGTGTGGCTGACTTCGAGGAATCGGTCGTGGTGCTCGAAGCGCCGCAGGGTACCGAGCCGATTTGGACCGGCGACTGCATCGTCAATACCTTGACGCCACGTTTCGCGACCGTCGACCTGAACGCAGCCGATTCGCCTGCCGTCTGCGTGGTCACATTCGTGGATTGATTTGGCGAGGTCTCGCTTTGGCAAGTTTGAAAGGGCCCGGTCTCCGGGCCCTTTTCTGATTTGAACTGGCGTGTCTGATAGCCGAAACTTCATGCCCCCGATACGCAGTCAAGGCCCACTTCTCATCTCGGTGCCGCATGCTGGATTGCGCGTGCCTGAGGAGATCAAGGGTGTGGCTCCAGCCTGGTCATCCCTGCCCGATACCGATTGGCACGTCGACCGGCTGGCCCGACTGGCAGTCGGTTCGGCAGCGGGGATGGTGGCTGCCGAGTACTCTCGCTATGTGATAGACCTGAATCGGCCTGCCGATGATCAGCCGCTTTACCCGGGTGCGGGAACGGGCCTGGTGCCTACCGAAACCTTCGCCGGAGAGCCCTTGTATTCTCCTGGCGATGAGCCTGATGCAGAAGAGCAGCGCTTTCGCCGACGTCGCTACTGGCAGCCTTACCATGACCGTTTGCACAGTACATTGGAAGCCATCCGTCGGCAGCATGGCTTTGCCATTCTTCTGGATCTGCATTCCATCGCCAGCCGGGTGCCGCGCCTGTTCGATGGACGCTTGCCGGATCTCAACCTGGGTACCTTTGACGGGCGCAGCTGCGATCCCGGCCTGGAAAGCGTGGTCGGTGAACTGTTGGCTGGACAGGATCAGTTCAGCTGGGTCGTCAATGGACGCTTCAAGGGCGGCTACATCACGCGCCACTACGGCCAACCCTCTGTCGGCATTCACGCGCTGCAGCTGGAAATTGCCCAGGCTTGTTACATGGATGAGTCCGCGCCTCAAGCCTGGTCTCTCGAGCGCGCAGAAGGGCTGGTCTCGTTTCTGAAGCAGCTGGTGGAAACGCTGCATCGCTGGCGGCCACGATGACGTTGCGAAACCTGTACTGCCCCTGGTTGCTGCAACCTGACGGTTGGCAAGCCGACCGGGTGCTGCAGCTGGACCAGCGTGGCGTGATTGTCGATATTTTGGCAGGCGATCGGCCGGCTGATGTTCGCTTGCCCGGACCGGTCATCCCCGGCATGGTCAACGTCCATTCACACGCCCACCAGCGCCTGATGGCCGGTTTGAGTGGCCGTCGCTCTGCCGAAGGTGACAGTTTCTGGTCCTGGCGCGAACAAATGTATGCTGCGATCGGCCTGTTGGCGCCGGATGATCTCAGGGTGCTGGCGAGTTGGTTGTACCTGGAGCTGATGGAAGGCGGCTATACCTGTCAGGGCGAGTTTCATTATCCGCACCGGCTGAAATCTGCCGAGCCGCTGACCAGCAGCCTGGCGCTGATCGAGGCTGCCGAGCAGATCGGGACTGCGCTGACCCTGCTGCCGGTTTGGTATCGCTACGGTGGATTCGGCCGAGCGCAGCCCGGCGAACGACAACGACCCTTCATCCTGGACGCGCAAGAGTATTCGGCATTGGTAAGACAGCTTGAACGGCTTGCCGCGGAGCGGGACCGGTTGACCATAGGGTTGGCGCCGCACTCGCTGCGCGCGGTGGCTGTTGAGGAACTGAGCGAGCTGCTAGGTGACTTTCCTGGTCGGAAGGTTCACATCCATATCGCCGAGCAACCGGCCGAGGTCCATGACTGCATCGAGCACCACGGTTGCCGGCCCGTGACCCTGCTGGGCCGTCATGTCGAGCTGGATAGTCGCTGGTGCCTGATCCACGCCACCCACGTCACCGAGGGCGAGGTGGTCAATCTGGCTGGGGCGGGGGCCGTTGTCGGCTTGTGCCCCACCACCGAAGCAGACCTGGGAGATGGCCTTTTTCCCGCCACGGAATTCATCAATCAGGGCGGCCGTATTGCCATTGGTTCCGACAGCAATCTGCATACTTCCGCCGCCGGCGAGCTGTGCTTGCTGGAATGGGGGCAGCGATTGCGCAGACACCAGCGCAATGTGCTGGCGGGAGGAGCCGGCCAACATCTGGGTAGCGGGCTCTGGCGACATGCCGCACAGCAAGGGGCCGAGGCCTTGGGCCAGGTCTGTGGCTACCTGGCCCCCGGACGCCGGGCCGACCTGGTGGTGCTGTCGCCCGACCATCCCCTGCTGCAAAACCTGGGTCCCGAAGCCATGCTGGATACCTGGGTCATGGCAGAACAGCCTGGCATGGTCGATGAGGTCTGGGTGGGCGGCGAATGCCATGTCAGGCGAGGGGTGCATCGTCTTCGCAAGGAATTGGAGCCGGACTTCGTCAGGCTGCGCGCATGCCTGGCAAGGCAGGCGGGACTGGCATGAGCGAACTGCGGTTTTCTGCAGCCTGCGAACGCAACAAGGGCCCGATCGTCGAGGTGCTGAGTCAGTTGCTGAAGCCGCAGGCGCGCGTGCTCGAAATCGGTGCCGGCACTGGCCAGCACGCGGTTCATTTCACCGAGGTGTTGCCAGGTCTGGACTGGCTTGCCACGGATGTTCCGGAGAATCTGGCCGGCCTGAATGCACGCATTGCCGCTGAGGCAGCTGACCGCCTTGCGCCGGCAGTGGCCCTGGACGTCGCTCATGGGCCTTGGCCGGCTGGCCGTTTCGATGCCGTCTACACCGCTAACACCCTGCATATCATGCCTTTTGAACTGGCCCCGGCGCTGTTTGCAGGTGCCAGCCAGGTGCTGGACAGGAATGGTTTGCTGATCTGCTATGGTCCGTTCCAGGATGATGGCGCTCACAGCGCAGAAAGCAATCGGCAGTTTGATCTCATGCTGCGCTCACGGGATTTTGCCATGGGAATTCGCGACACCCGCGATCTGGACCGTATTGCCCGGCGCCACGGTCTGATTCGCCAGGCCGACATCGCGCTGCCGGCCAACAACCGCATTCTGATCTTTCGGCGGGCGCAATAAAAACATCCAGATCAGGTAAGCTCGCACGCAACCGAACTTGGAGTGTCGTGCATGATCAACCTCAGCCCCATCTACCAGGACCTGGTTCAACAGGCCCGCGGCCTGCTCGCCAATGAGCATCATCGAGTGGCCAATGCCGCCAATCTGAGTGCCCTGATCTTCAATCGAGTTGAAAACATCAACTGGGCAGGCTTCTACTTCCTTGAGGGCGATGAACTGGTGGTCGGCCCGTTCCAGGGGCAGCCTGCCTGTGTTCGCATTGCGATGGGGCGGGGCGTCTGCGGCACGGCCGCGGCTACCCGACGCACCCAGCGGGTGGCTGACGTTCATGCCTTCGAGGGACATATTGCCTGCGACCCCGCCTCACGCTCGGAAATCGTGGTACCGCTGATCGTGCATGATCAGATCATCGGCGTGCTGGATGTCGACAGCCCGAACCCCGATCGGTTTTCCGCCGACGATCAGGCAGGTTTTGAAGCCCTGGCCCAGGTCTACGTCGACTCCCTGGCTTCAACTAGTTGAAGCGTTCGTGCTGGTCGCCTGGTCAGCGGTCTGGCCAGTCCAAGCACTATCAGCGTGCCCGGCTGAAAGCCGGCAGCCGGCGCCGCCCCGCTCAGCATGCGGGTCAATGTCTCAAGGCCGGGGTTGTGGGCGATCAGCATCAACCGATTCAGGTCCTGCAGCGAGGTTTCCGCGATGTGCAGTAGTTCACCGGCCTCGGCCAGCCACAATCGTTCATGGCTGTGCACCGGCAGGTCGATGCCGTCAAGGACCAATTCTGCGGTTTCCCTGGTACGCAGCGAAGGTGAAACCAGCACCTTTTCCGGTAGATCACTCGGATCCATCTGGCGTAACCAGCGATTCAAATGGCGACAGGCGGTTTTACCAGCCTCATGCAGTGGACGAGAGATGTCCCGACCATCGGCGCTGTGATGCTCGGCGCGCGCGTGGCGCAACAGCCAGAGTTGGCATTCGCTCATGGAGAAACCGTTATCAGCTTACTGATCGTGGGTTTCTATAATAGACCGCATTCCAACGGTTTTTATGAACACAGGAGATCTCATGGCGGCAAGGGCTGATCACGGTCGCAGACCAACGCTGCGCAAGGACTATCGCCCCCCGGCCTGGTTGATTGACCATGTCGAGCTGACGTTTGAATTGAGTGCGTGCCAGACCATCGTGTCCGCTGATCTGGACGTGCGCCGCAATCCCGACTCACCGGACCAGCAGGCGCCGCTGCGGCTGGAAGGCGTTGATCTGAAAACCTTGTCAGTGCTTGTCGACGGCGAAGAACTACCGGCCCGACGTCGGCGCCTGGACGGCGAGAGCATGGTGCTAGGGCAGGTGCCCGACCAGGCTCGGGTCAGCACGCGCGTGGCAATCTCTCCCGAAACCAATACCGCCCTGGAGGGCTTGTATCTGGCCGGCGACTCGCTGCTGACGCAGTGCGAGGCCGAAGGCTTTCGCAAGATTACCTGGTTCCCCGATCGACCGGACGTGATGAGCACCTACTGCGTCCGTCTCGAGGCCGATGAAGCGCAATTTCCGGTGCTGCTTTCAAACGGCAATGTCATTGAGACAGGTGAGCTAGATGGTGGTCGGCACTACGCGGTCTGGGAAGATCCCCACCCCAAGCCCAGCTACCTGTTTGCCGTCTTCGCCGGTCGCCTGCATGCCATGACTGACCGCTATCGCACCTGCAGTGGCAGGGACGTCACATTGAAGGTCTATTCCGAGCCGGAGAACCGTGACCGCCTGGCCCATGCCATGAACAGTTTGAAGCGTGCCATGGCCTGGGACGAGCACCGCTATGGGCTGGAATATGATCTGGATGTGTACCACATCATTGCTACCCATGATTTCAACATGGGCGCGATGGAAAACAAGTCCCTGAATATCTTCAATGCGCGTTACGTGCTGGCCGATCAGCAGACCGCCACGGATGCCGACTTCGAGGCAGTTGAGGCCGTCATTGGTCACGAATATTTCCACAACTGGACCGGCAACCGGGTCACCTGTCGGGATTGGTTCCAGCTCACCCTGAAAGAAGGCCTGACCGTGTTCAGGGACCAGGAATTCACCGCCGACATGCGCTCGCGGGCGGTCAAGCGGATCGACGACGTCGCCAACCTGATGGCGCGACAGTTTCCCGAAGACGCCGGCCCCATGGCCCACTCCATCCGACCGGAGCGTTACATAGAAATCAATAATTTCTACACCGCCACGGTCTACGAGAAAGGCGCCGAGATCGTGCGCATGTACCAGACCCTGCTGGGTCAAACCGGCTTTCGGCGCGGGCTCGACCTGTATTTCCAGCGCCATGACGGGCAGGCCGTCACCTGCGACGACTTCCTGGCGGCCATGGCCGATGCCAATGATCGCGACCTGCGCCAGTTCGAGCGCTGGTACCGGCAGGTCGGAACGCCTCGCTTGACCGTCACC
This sequence comes from Wenzhouxiangella sp., assembly GCA_007119095.1. Lineage (GTDB taxonomy): Bacteria > Pseudomonadota > Gammaproteobacteria > Xanthomonadales > Wenzhouxiangellaceae > Wenzhouxiangella. The sequence continues at coordinate 15,305 of SKQI01000128.1, forward strand.
CGTCAATTCGATGCCGACCGGCAGGAAACCATCCTGCGGTTTCAGCAGTCATTGCCCGAGCATGCCGACAATCGCGACCTCGGCCCGCTGATGATCCCCGTCCAGGTCGGCTTTATCGGTCCGGACAACCAGGCCCTGCCGGTCACCCTTGCCAGGGAGCGTCAGCCAGGGCCCGAGACCCGCTTGCTGGTGCTGACTCGTGAATCGTCCGAGTACCGCTTCCGCGATCTGCCGGAAGATGCACTGCCGTCGCTATTGCGCGGCTTTTCAGCCCCGGTGGAGCTGGAGTTTGACTGGTCGGCGGCTGACCTGGCCCGCCTGGCTGGCCACGACACTGATTCCTTCAACCGCTGGCGGGCGGCGAGACGCCTGGCAGACAGGGTGTTGAACGGCTTGATCGACGAGAACGCCGGCGCTGCGGATGAAGCTGCGCTGCTGGTCGATGCCTGGCAAGCCAGTCTGGCTGATCAGCAGCTGGACCCTGCACTTGTCGCCGAACTGTTGTCCTTGCCCAGCGAAAATGAACTGGCCCAGTCACGCAAGCCGGTGGTGGTCGAGGCTGTTCATGAGGCGCGCCGTCACCTGCTGAGCCTGCTCGGGAGCAAGCTCGAAACGGAGCTGCTGGCGGCCAATGAGCGCTGCCAGTCTTCCGGGCCCTGGTCCAGCGATGGCCCAGCGACGGCCGCGCGCCGCCTGAAAAATGCCAGCCTCGGGTTACTCTGCGCCAGTGGCCGGACAAAGGGTTTTGAGCGCGCGGTCAGGCAGTTCGAGCAGGCCGACAACATGACCGACCGGCTGGCGGCCATGCGCTGCCTGGTGCACTACCAACATCGCCACAGCGACAAGGCGCTGACCAAGTTCGAGCACCAGTTCGCGGATGATCCCCTGGTCATGGACAAGTGGTTTGCCCTGCAGGGCACGGTCCCCGCCCAATCCACAGTCGATCAGGTCACTGAGCTGATGCAGCACCGCGCCTTCAGTCTCCGTAACCCGAACAAGGTGCGTGCCTTGCTCGGCAGCTTTGCGATGCATAATCCGCTGGCCTTCCACCGCGCCGACGGTGCCGGCTATCGCTTGCTGGGGAGTGCGGTCAGCGAACTCGACCAGCTCAACCCCCAGGTTGCCGCCCGCCTGGCAACGGCTTTCAACCGCTGGCACGCCTACGATGAGAACCGGGCCGGTCTGATGCGCGAGCAGCTCGAAGCCCTGGCCAGTCGCAAGCAGCAAAGCCCGGACGTGGAAGAAATCGTATCCGCCGCCCTGCGCGCCGGATCAAGGCGGGGCGAAGGGTAAAGGGGTAAAAGGAAAAGGTGAACCGGAACCCGGAACCCGGAACCCGACCGCTCTACCAAGCCCCAACCTTCAACAATCCCCCAACCGCCCCAACCCGCTCCCCTCAACCACCCGCGCCCAAGGAAAATCGGGCCCGGGATCAAGCTTCCGCCTGACGCTAAGGCCAGGATCATTACTGGCCGCGACCTCCCGACGATCAAGCTCATCATGCCCGGCAACACAACGCAGCCCCGGAAGCTCGGCCCGAAGTGTTCTCAATAATCCGATCAAGGCCTTGACCTGGTTGTCGGTAACCTTCTCCTGCCAGTGCTGGTGCCGACTGTCCAGCCAGTTCGGATAACGACCCAGGTTGACCAGCTCGATGCCGATCGAATTAGCGTTGTGCCCGGCGACATGATGGGCCACGCGGTCCAACGGCACCCACTGCTCGATCGCGCCGTCCCGGTCGATATAGTAGTGCCCGCTGTTGCCGGTCCCTGATTTTGGGTAGTGGATCCGCTCACCGTACTTACGCGCCAGCGCCAGGTCAGGCAGCTCGGTGGCATGGATCACGACCAGCCCGATCTGGTCCAGTGATCGTGACTGCAGCTGCTCCGCATAGGGCAGCGGCCGCTGGACCACGCCGTCTACGCTGCCGCCTGCAAGGATGCTGGACACAAGCAGCGCAGCCACCGGCCTAGCGAGCAGCCCGCTCGGCAATCGCATCCAGCTCGGCATCGAGGCGTTCCCGGTCAAACCACTGCCCGGCCCGCATCACGCCCTGAATGGCGCGGGTATTGCCGATGTCGTTGAGCGGATTGCCGGCCAGCAGCACCAGGTCGGCAACACAGCCCGGTTGCAGGCAGCCATGGGCCGGCTGGTCCAGATAGCGAGCGATGTTGGTGGTGCCGGTTGCCAGGGCCTCGGCCGGGCTCATGCCGATTTCCACATAGATCTCCAGCTCGTGGTGAATGGCATCGCCGGGCACGTTCAGGATCTGCGGCGCATCGGCGCCCAGCAGAATGGCCGCCCCGGCCTCGTGCAGGGCGGCCAGCAGCGCCCGGCGAATCTCGATAAAGCGCTCGCCCTGGCCCTCGGGCACGCGGCCGCGAATATTCTCGATCGCATGGCGCCACTGTTCGCGGGTCTGGGTCGGGATCCAGCGCATGGCCTCGCGTTCGAACAAAGCGTCCACGTCACCGCTGGCCCAGTTCTCCAGCAGGCTCTGGGTGGGCACATTGGCAATGCCCGCCTCGGCGGTGCGCCGGGCCAGATCCGGAATCAGTGATTCATCCATGCCCTCGACCAGGTTGACCGCGAACAGGCCCGGGTCAGTGCCATGCAGTTCATGATCCTCGGGCACCAATTTCTGGCCGTAGCCGTCGAGATGGTCGATCGAGCCCTGGCGCGAGGCCAGCGTGCGATCCAGGCCGACGGCGGTGGAAATGTGCCCCGAGTAGTCGATGCCCAGCGCTTCGGCGGTTTCGGCAATGGCTTGGAAAGCTTCCGGCCACAGGCCGGGGTGCAGCTTGAGCAGGTCGTAACCGGCTTCTGCCTGGGCTCGAACCATCTGCCTTGCCGCGTCCGGAGAAGACACCGAATTGCCGTTGAAAGAGGGGCCCGAGGTGATCAGGCGCGGCCCAATGATCTCACCGCTGGCGAGCTGCTCACGCAGGGCAAGATGCCCTGGCTCGCCAAGCATGCCACGGATGGTGCTAATGCCGTGGGCCAGGTACAGCATCAGGGTGTCCTGCACAAGCTCCTCGCCCAGGCGCATCTGCGGCACGTGGGCATGCATTTCTGCAAGGCCCGGCATCAGGTAGCCGCCTTCGGCAACGACAATGTCAGGATCGGCAATCGAGTCGGCATCGACGATGAACCCGTCTCGAACGCCCAATCGGACCGGGTCGCCAACGGCGTTCGAGTCCACATCTACCAGCCGTACATCCTCGAACACCAGCGTCTGTCCAACGCTGGTGATGCTGAACGTCAAAAGCAAGACCGCAACCAGAAAACGCATGACAGGCAACCTTGGAGAAGAAAGGGACGTCAAGTCTAGCCTTGTCCCAGGAGCGGATAAAATAACACTGCCAAGCAGGCTCCTAAGACGACCTTCCAATCTGAACGAAGCCTGTTCGCTGAGACACGAGTCCAATCGGGCGCCTGATTCCCACCGCACTTCACCCGATCAGTTGCTCGCCCCCATCTCCTGCAGAGCCTGACGGGCCCGCTCGCCGGTCTCGTCGCTGGACTGAGCCGCGATCCGGTAATTTTCGATGGCGCGCTGACGATTGCCGGCGCGGCGTTCCACGTTGCCGAGGAAATAGTGTCCCTGGGCGGTGGGCAGACGATCAATGCTGGCCTGCAAGTCGCTGCGCGCGCCGTCCAGATTGCCAAGCTGCTCGCGAACCATCCCGCGGCGCAGGTGCTGGTAGAACCAGCCGGTGTCGCGCTGCAGGGCGGCGCTGTAGGCCTGTTCGGCCTCACGATAGTTGCTTTTCGAAGCCAATGCATCGCCCTTCAAGGCGTGGAAGATGGCCTCGCCGCTTTCAAGGGCCAGTGCCTCCTCGGCCTTGGCCAGGGCTTCGTCATATTCACTGCGGCCGAGCGCGCGGCGGCCCTCGTCATGGGCCTTGTAAGCTGGCTCCATGGCTTTCAGGCGGGCCATCATCTGGCGATAGCGCTGCTGGCCGATCGTGCCTTCGCGACCCAGTTCATCGGCGGTGCGCTGGTTGGCTTCGACACGCTCGCGCGAGGGTGGGTGAGAGGCAAATAGCCCGGCCATGAAACCTGAATCGCGGCCTTCCGAGAGGCGCACAAAGCTCTCTTGAAGGTGCACCGCACCTTCCGGGTTGTAGCCGGCCCGGTGCATGTACACCATGCCAAAACGATCGGCTTCCAGCTCGGCCCGGCGCGAATAGCGCTGGGTGATCAATTGCGCACCGACCATGCCGCCGAGCATGGCGACGGTCGCATAGTCCTGGCGGTCGGTGGCCACGCCAACGGCAACGCCGCCGAGGATGACTGCGCCCTGCATCAGCGCACCGCGAGACTGGGCCTGTGCGCCGTGGCGGGCAGCCGCGTGGACCACTTCATGGCCTAGCACGGCGGCGAGCTCGGCTTCCGAGTCCATTTCAGTCAACAGGCCGCGGTTGATGGCCATCTTGCCGCCGGGCAGGGCCCAGGCGTTGGGGACCGAGCTGTTGATGACGTAGAACTCGTAGGGCAGCTCGCGATCGGCCTCGGCGGCGACGCGCTGGCCTACTTCCTGGATGTAGGCCACCAGTTCGCCGTCGACCACGAAGTCTCCGCCCTGGGACTGACGCAGCGGGGCGTAGTATTCCTGGCCTACCTGCAACTCCCAGCCTTCGTCAAAGAAGCTGAGCTCTCGTTCACCGGTGACCGGGTTGACAGCACAGCCGGCGACGACGAACAACAACGAGCAAGCAAGGAACCACCTCATGGCCGAAACTCCTGGATGAACTCAAGTCCGACTCATTATAGGCGTGATGCGCAAGCTGCTGCGCGTGCAGGATTGCCTCAGCAGTTGCCGTTCAGGTCGATGCTGGTCTCGACCAGGCGCACATCCAGTTCTTCGCGTCCATCGTCGATCTGGAGAATGCGCAGGGGCATCCAGTGAAATGCCTCGCTATGCCAGGAGTCGTAGTTCCGACTTGATCCTTCCCGGCGAAAACGCTGCATGCGCAGGCTGTCAAAACAGCCCAGCTCGAGCTCCAGGTTTTCGCGCGACTGGAACAGGAACTGCTGATCCTCGATTTCATCTCGCTCAAGCACCCGGAAGGCAAAGTCTTCGCCGCGCTGGTCGGGGTCGGACAGGGCAATCGCAAGCTGAAGGCGCAGGGTGAGCGGGTCCAGTACCTCGTCTTCCAGCGCAATAACGTGGTCGCCGTCATAGGTGTGGGTGTTGGATACACGTTCGGACCAGTCCAGCTCATGCTGCCAGAAACGGCTGCGGGTGGGGCCCCTGGCCACCTGGCGATAAGTCAGCATGCGCACCCGGTCGCCTTCCCAGACGAAATGGGCCGCTTCTTCGGCCGACACGCGCAGCATACGTGCCAGTCTGGCCGTGGCCACGGTTTCGGTAGCGAAATGCCAGATGCCGCGTTCGTCCGGCGCCAGGCTGACGTGAATTTCTCCAATCTTGCTGCCGCGCCGCAGCACCTCGTAGACCGCCGTGTGGGCGGGCAGTGGTGCTTCAGCGGGGCTGGTCGCTGCAGTTCCGGCGTGGCTGGCTGCCGAAAGTACCGTCATTGTCAAGATCATGGCCAAGCAACAAGGGCTCAGCCAGCGGTTGATTGTTGAGCAGAATCTGTTCATGTCGCAATTCGACAGGTCTCGTGGTCATTAGTGCCATCGTTGCCGTCAGCAAACGATGCTCCAGCGGCAGCAGGCGGCTGGCCAGGATATCCGGGGTGTCGTCACTCAGCACTGGCAGTCGCGCCTGGCTGATTACCGGTCCTCCGTCTAGTTCGGGGGTCACGAAGTGCACGCTGGCACCGTGCTCGGAATCGCCGGCGGCCAGCGCGCGGGCGTGGGTGTCCAGGCCGCGGTACTTGGGCAGCAACGAAGGATGAATGTTGATCATGCGGCCCAGGAAACGCGTCACGAAACCGGCACTGAGCACGCGCATGAAACCGGCCAGCACGATCCAGTCCGGCCCATAGCCTGAAATCGCGGCCGTCAGGCTGGCCTCGAAGCTGGCCCGGTCGGCATGATGGGTCCGCTCCACCCGCACCGTGTCGATGCCATGCTCGCCGGCAAGGCCGAGCCCTGCAGCCTGGCGATCGGCAACGACGGCACTGATGCCGGCCTTGAGAGTGCCGGCCTCAATGGCCTGCTGCAAGGCTTGGAAGTTGGTGCCGCGACCGGACAGCAGCACCACCAGGCGAGCCGTCATCCGCGAAATTGCACGCGTTCACCGGCATTGGCCTGGCAAACCCTGCCAATCACCCAGGCCGGCTCATCCAGGCTGTCAATCAGGGCATCGGCCTCGGCGGCCGGACAGACCAGGACAAAGCCCAGACCCATGTTGAAGGTCCTTCGCATTTCCGGCTCGTCAACCTTGCCGGCTCGGGCCAGCCAGTCGAATACCGGGGGTCTTGGCCAGGCGCCGGGATCAATGCTGATGCCAAGTGGTTCAGGAATGACGCGGATGATGTTTTCGGTCAGGCCGCCACCGGTGATGTGGGCCATGCCGCGGATATCGTGTCGGTTCAGCACATCCAGCGCGGTGCGCACGTAAATCCGGGTCGGTTGCATCAAGGCTTCGGCCAGGCTTTGGCTGCCGGCGCCGTCATCGATGGGCGCGGCCAGGTCAGCGTCGGCAATTTCGATGATTTTCCTGATCAGGGAATAGCCGTTGCTATGCGGGCCGGAAGAAGCCAGGCCGATCAGCACGCAGTCACTGTCGATGCGGCTGCCGTCGATCAGCTGATCGCGTTCGACCGCACCGACGGCAAAGCCGGCCAGATCGTAATCACCCTCACCATACATGCCGGGCATTTCCGCCGTTTCCCCGCCAATCAGCGCGCAGCCGGCCAGGCGACAACCCTCGGCGATGCCGCCAACCACCCGGGTTGCCAGGCCGACATCCAGTTTGGAACAGGCAAAGTAGTCCAGGAAGAACAGTGGCTCGGCGCCGCAAACCAGGATGTCATTGACGCACATCGCAACCAGATCAATACCAATGTGGTCGTGGCGATCAAGCTGACGGGCCAGCAGCAGCTTGGTGCCAACGCCATCGGTGCCGGAAACCAGTACCGGGTCTTTATAGCCTTGGCCAAGCTGGAATAATCCGCCGAAGCCGCCCAGACCAGCCAGTACCTCGGGCCGGCGGGTAGCCTGAACCAGCGGCTTGATGCGATCAACCAGGGCATTGCCGGCGTCGATATCCACCCCGGCATCCCGATAGCTCAGGCCGGTTGCCTTGTCGTCTGTCATGTCTTGATCCGATTGCGTGACTGGAACCGCTATTGTCGCCGATCCGGAACCTGCCTTGGGATTGCAGGCGGTTCTGGCCGGGCCCCGCCTTCGGGTATCATGCTGCCGATGAAAAGATTCACGCAATCCATCCTGCTGTTGGCCGCAGTTCTGATGATGCTGCCGGTCCACGGTCAGGCCCGTTCCCTCTATGTCGGTGAAGCCGTGCTGATCCCTGGCGAGGTCAGCGATGCCCAGGCCTTATTGAACGCACTCGACGAAGTGCTGGTGCGCCTGACCGGCATGGATGTGGATTCGGTCACTGAAACGCTGGACCTGCGCGTGGCCGATGCCCGGGCACTGCTGCAGTCCCAGCAGCGGATAAGGGTAGAGCTGGTGGCCGAAGACGGTAGCCGGATCGAGGAGCTGCGCCTGCGCGCTGAATTTGACCCGCCTGGCGTTGACGCCTTGCTGGCGCGTGAGCAGCTGCCGCGGCTGGGACGCGAGCGTCCGGGTATTCTGCTGTGGGCGGCGGTGGATGACGACCAGGGCGCACGCCTGGCCGACTCACCGCTGTTTGACCAGGCGCTGAGCGAGCTGGGACGGCGGTTCGGGCTTGACCTGATTCAACCCCTCGGCGATGCCACCGACATGGCCTTGGTGCAACTGTCGGATATTCGAGGCGGCTTCATTGACAGCGTAGAGGCCAGCGCAGAGCGCTACGGTGCCGGTGTGGTGGCCCTTGCCGATCTGCGCGAGGATGAAGACGGTTGGACTGGCCGTTGGCTCTGGCGCATTGATGGCCTGGATGTGGGCGTGCAGGTGCAGGGCGCCACCCTGGTCGAGCTGGCCGAGCCGGGGCTGCGTGCGCTGCTGGTATCTCTGGTCGACCGCTTTGCCATCACGACTCGACCTGACGGCGCCAGTGTCCGGCGGGTGGTGGTCGACGGCATCGTCGAGCCTGTCCAGTATGCCGAAGTGCTGCGCTTTTTCGAGCAACTCAGCCTGGTGCAGGATTTCCGAGTGATCGAGGCGCGGGAGCGGTCGGTCATCCTGGAACTGAATCTGAGCGGAGAGGGGCTGGAGGATATGATCCGGATTGGAAGAACCTTGGCCATCGACGGTGCTGCGCCGGATGGCAGTCTCCGTCTCAGGCTGGCCCGATGAACCTGAGTATGCTACCCAATGCGCTGACCGTGGGTCGCATGCTGTCGGTGCCGCCGCTGGTCATTTTGCTGCTGACTGGTCATTACGGCTGGGCTCTTGTCGTGGCCATCGTCGCCGGCATCTCCGATCTGTTCGACGGCTGGCTGGCGCGCCGCTATGGCTGGACCAGTCGCTTTGGCAGCCTGGCCGACCCGGCGGCCGACAAGATCATGATGGTGTCCAGCTACCTGACGCTGGCCTGGCTGGACTATCTGCCCTGGTGGCTGTTCCTTCTGGTCATTCTGCGTGACCTGGTGATCGTGATCGGTGGCTGGATTTACCACCTGAAATTCGAGCGCCTGGAAGCCCAGCCGACCCAGTTATCGCGCTTCAACACCTTCTGCCAGGTATTCCTGATGTGGTATGTGCTGGTCTACCTGGCCGGCTTCCCGTTGCCGCCGGAGGGTCAGACCGGACTGGAACTGCTGGTGGCCGTTCTGGCTGTCGTTACCCTTGTCCACTACACCTGGCTGTGGAGCATGAAGGCGGTGGTCATCAGCCGCAATCGTCGGCCCGGCTCCGGTGTCTGATGAGCCGGCAGCAGATTCCCCTGGCCCTGAAGCCGCCGCGGCGACC
>SKQI01000136.1 GCA_007119095.1 Wenzhouxiangella sp.
AGCAGCGCCGACGCTGGCAACTGCGGGACACGGATGGCAGGGTATACAGCAGCGACCTGCTGGTCCCCGCCCTGGGTGGGCTGTCGCGACCGAAAATCCCGAACATTCCCGGGCTGGAAGACTTTTCAGGAAAAGTCGTTCATTCCCAGCAATGGCCGGAAGATCTGGACCTGCAAGGGAAACGGGTGGCCGTGATTGGATGCGGCGCCTCGGCCATTCAGTTCGTGCCTCGCATCCAGTCCGAGGTTGAGCGCCTGGATCTTTACCAGCGCACGCCGCAGTGGATCCTGCCCAAGCCCGACGGTCCAATTCCCAACTGGAAGCAAAAACTCTATCGTGCCTTTCCGCCAGCCCGACTGCTGACCCGCTTGGGACTCTACCTGCTGCTGGAATCTCGCCTGCCGGCCTTCAACCGCTACCCTGCCCTGTCGTGGCTGCACCGCCGCATGGCCGGCAGATACCTGGCTCGTCAGGTTTCCGACCCTGAACTGCGCGAGAAACTAAAGCCCAATTACGCCATGGGCTGCAAGCGTGTGCTGATGTCGAACGACTTCTATCCAGCGCTGACTCGAAACAATGTCGAAGTTATCACCGACGGCATTCAGGCGGTCGACAAGCAGGCCATCATCGACAACACCGGCCGGCGGCGCGAAATCGACATCATTCTGCTGGCGACAGGCTTCCGAGCCACTGAGCCCGTCCCCGCTGGTCTGATTCAAGGCCGCGAAGGGCTTGACCTGGCCGACTGCTGGCGACAGGGACCTGAAGCCTTCATGGGCACCAGCGTGCATGGCTTCCCCAACCTTTTCATGCTCCTGGGACCCAACACGGCCCTTGGGCACAACTCGGTTCTGCTGATGATCGAATCGCAGATCAACTATCTGCTTTCCATGCTGGATCAACATCAAGCACTGGGAAGGCCGGCTTTTGAAGTAAAGCCGAGCAGTCAGCAGCAATGGAACAATGACATTCAGCGCCGACTGAGGCGCACGGTGTGGAATAGCGGCGGCTGCTCGAGCTGGTACCTGCATCCGGTCAGCGGCAGAAACGCGACCCTGTGGCCGGGCCATACCTGGCACTTCCGTCGTCTGAGTCGGAGATTCAAGCGCCAAGACTACTTTACAGAAGACTCCTAGTGGCCCGTCAACCTGATAATTACGGGTTCAGTTGGTCTGTCAGCGTTCAGGGCAAGGCGCGGCTCGCCGTGAATGGCCGTAGCCCTTTACAAGAGCCGGAACACGGGCAACGGCTGCGCTCGCATGGCTTTTTTCGCTGGCGCGAAAGCCGCCATGCGGCTCCGCCTGCCCTGCCATGGACGCTGACAGACCAACCCTTCGGGCGCTCCTGTGGCACTTCGCTGCCGCGTTCCGCCGCTTGGCAAGGGCTATAGCCATTCCCTGCGCGTCGCGCCTTGCAGCGCAGGCAATGGAGACAGTGCGGTTTCGCGAAGCGAAGAAGCACTGTCGGAGTGCCGTCGCGCGTGAAGCGCCACAGGAACGCTGAACCCGTAATTATCAGGTTGAAGGACCATTAGACGATCTCGGGACTAGAACTAACTTCACCGTTGGCATAAGCTATCGTCGTGCGTTCAAGCCTGGGAGATCAGGGTGAAATCGTTCGAGTCCAGTCTTTGAGTTTTACCGGAAACAAGCTTCCTTCCCGCTATCTCTGGGTCGTGCTCGGCTCTATTGTGCTCATTACGGCCGGCAGCATAGCCGGCTGGTTTGGCGCGATGCATTTGCATGAACGCCAGGTCAAGGCAGATTTGCGCGAGTCTACCGAGCGCGTCCTTGAGCGCCTCGACGAAATGATCAGCGAGGCCCAGAGCGTATTTAATCAGCTCAATCAGTTGGAGCAGCCCCACTGCAGCGATGAAATGCTGCTCATCATGCGTGCCCAACTTTTCGAAGCCCGATTCATCAAGGACATTGGCGGTATCCGCAATCATGACCTCCATTGCTCAACCGCCCTGGGGCGTTTGGAGCAACCATTGATCTCGGGCCCACCGGACATTTCGCTGGCCAAGGGAATTGGACTGCGTACTGATCGCCGGGTGCTTGCAGCGCGCACGGCCAGAACGATGGTCATAGAGCATCGCTGGTTCAATGTGTTGGTGGACCCCCGGCAGGTCACAGACCTGACGGCCAATCAGGTAGATGGAGAGATATTCTTGCGTCGCCACAGTGACACACGGCAAACATGGCATGCGTTCCAGCAAGCCGGCGCGGAGCGCCTTGAACTCAATCTGGGCAGTCAAAGTAGCTCGCTTTCAGCCACAAGCTGCAGCGAAACATTTGGGCTGTGCGTGCTACTGCTACACCCGCCCGGGTTCAGAGAGTCAGGCTCCGACGCGACACCGTTCGTCATCAGCAGTCTTGGAGGTGCCGTTGGACTGGCGCTGTTTCTTGCCGGTGTTTTCATCATCAGACAACAGCAGACCCCCACGCAACAACTGCGCCGGGCCATCAAACAGCACGCAATCAATGCTGTCTATCAGCCGATCGTCCGCCTGCCGGGGAACGGCACCTATGGGTTTGAGGCACTGGCAAGATGGAAGGATGAAACCGGTCAGTTCGTCCCACCCGAGACCTTCATCAGCCTCGCTGAAAAAACTGGCCAGATAGAGGGAATCACCACCCTGATGATCAGCCAGATCGGTTCCGACCTGGGCGCCTGGCTCGCTGAGTCAAGCGCTCGTCATATTGCCATCAACATCGCACCATCGGAACTCGTCGGAAGCGGCCTGATCCAGAAACTGGACGATCACCTGATTTCCAGAGGTATCAAACCATCCCAGATCACTCTGGAAATCACGGAACGGACCATGGTCAGTCAGAATTCTGCAGCGGCGGCCATCGAACTGCTCACGCAGCGGGGCTTCAGAGTCTTCGCCGATGATTTCGGAGACGGCTATTGCGGCCTGGGTTACCTGAGTGAGCTCCACATGCATGGGATCAAGATAAGCCAGACTTTCACAGCGGCGCTTGGCACTGACAGCCCCAAGGCCACGCTGGTGCCCCGGATTGTGGAAATGGCCCAGGAACTGGGGCTGGAGGTTATCGTCGAGGGCGTGGAAACCCAACTACAGTGGAATGCCTTGCTATGCCTGGGTCCGATACTGGCACAAGGATGGCTGATTGATCGAGAAATGCCGGCTCACGGACTGCTGAAGCAATATGACACGCTACTGGACACTGAAAAAGATTCCGCTGGCCGAGACTTCAGTGCTTGAATCTACCGGGACTGGTCATGCGTTGGATGATGAATGCCCTGGCCGCCGCACTGTCCGGGAATATCACATCATCAAAAGCCTCCAGACTTCCGCTTTCGACCAGGGTGTCACGCACGTCTGAGCTTATGGAACAAAGCATCAATTCCCCGCCTGCCCCCGCCAGCTCTTCACGCAAAGCAGCAAACGAGCGTAATGCATTGTTACTCACCGCCGCAACATCCGTCAAATCAAGCACGAGGTAACCGTATCCTTCGTCAAAGGCTTTCCTGAAGGATTTCAACTGCAGGTGATAGTAAGGGCCGGCAAGTGTGCCCTTGGGTGAAAGGATACGTGTATATCTGTCAACATCAAACTGAACCAGGGTTTCCGTCGGGTCTGCGGACTCATGCTGTTCAACAGCTGGCAAACCGTCTGAAAACATCACAAGAGATGCTCCGCCAAGGCGAATCTCATCGCCATGAGCCAGCACCTGATCAGTCACCCTGGAGCGATTGACAAAGCAACCATTGGTACTTCCGAGGTCCCTGATCCTTATATCCTCTCCCTCTCTGAGCAACATCGCGTGCCGACCGGATACAGTCGAGTCATTCAGCACAAGATCGCAACTTCGGGAACGCCCCAACTCAATGCCGGTATTGATGAGATTGACGAACCAGCACTTGAAATCTGACGGATTTTGCAGCAAGAACCTCACCGACGTAACCGCACTGCCCTCGCGACGCTTGCCTAGGCGCGCTTCCAGTTTCGCCAGTTCATGTCCGACGAACGTGCATTTACTTTTGTTTTTCAAGCTCCGACTCGTCAACAGACTACTGATCTGAGATGTTCAAAATCTGCCCTATCAATCGGGCCGCAAGCCACTGTTCAGAGTCATCAGGCGCAGCGTATCATGCACTTCACCACGTGTCTGCCGCTTGTTGTCGATCAGAACCGCCGCCTTCGCGCACTCTTCCGCCGCCTCTACAAAATCACCTTCACCGGCATGGCGTTGGCAGTTTTCGAAATAGCGATCTTCAGGCTGAGAGAGCACCTGGATCAAGTCTTCAGCCATCGCCAAAGCAACTTCGTCGACAAGCTCACTAATCACCTCGCCATCGGAAGGCAGGTCAGCCATTCTGAAAGGCTGGCTGAACTCTCCAAGCTCAATCCCCTCGCTGGCCTCGTCGACAAACTCCCGCCGACGAGTGATCGAATTGGTTCGCAGCACATTGGCAGATTCGGCTTCGACAAGGCGGTATGAAACCGCAATGGATCCTGTCTTGCGATGGATAGATACTTCCAGACTGATATCTTCTTCGATGATTTCCTCGATGGTTTGAGGCGGGGCATCAGAACCGTCGGATCGCCGTCCTCGATCAGCCCGATAAGCCTCATAGGCCGGATTGGAAACCTGACGACGGCCGGTTACAGCTCGTACCGTCCTTCTGCCGGTGCGATCTTCCTGGTCAACCCGCATCTCGAGCACGCTGCCCTGGATCAAGAAGTCTGCCGGTCGGAGGCCGCTGTTCCTGTCAGTTCGCAGTGACTCCTGATCTATCTCGCGCTCCCTTTGAATCTCATCGAGATGCTCGCGCTCAACAATGCGAACATCGTCTGGAATATTGTCAAGCAGAAAAGCCGCCACTGCCGACGCCACGCGCGCACCCACATTGCGTGTCTGGTCATCACCCCGGATTGCCGGGGTGCTGACCCACTGAATGGCCGAGGCAGTCACTCGCTCAGCCGCCTCACGTCGCAGCCTGTCCAGAGCAACGAAGTCAGGATCAAACTCCTCAAGCAACAAAAGGAATCCGTACTCCGTACCTTGCAGCCCTTGCGCGCCGGCAGATGCAGCCAGCTCGAACATCAATTCAGCAAAAGCCCGCTCGCCCTCGGTGACATTCAGATCACCCCCCATCCAGGACTGCAGGGCACGCATGTTCACCAGACTTCTGTAGGCCTCTTCGAAGCGCAAGCGATCAAGCATGTCACGCAAGTTGGCCTGATAGTAGCCGGCCAGAAGCTGAATCGGCGTAAGCAGCTTGGCCCGAGCGGCGGATGACCATTCACGATTCGAAATCAGCTCAAAAGTTTCCTCTGCCCGATGGATATCACTCTGCTCCAACGCTGCACTGAGACGACTGGCAAAGACGCCGGCCTGGGCCCGCTCAACCAGAGTCAGCACCGAGGCTTCGCCGGGTCGGATTGAATCGGCTGCTTCGAACCGGTCCAGCGCGCGTTCAAAATCAAGCACACCCATGCTAGCTTCACCGGCTTCGACTAGTTGCTCGAAAACCTCCAGCCGCTGGCGCTGGACTGTCTCAAGATCTGACGCCGAACCGGTGAGGCTCGCGACACGCTCGTTCAAGCTGATCCATTCAACAGGCTGATTCAATGGCGTCGTGCGATCCAGACGCTGATTCGCACGATCAATCTCTACCGCGGTTCGATCGCGCTCCTGGGCAATCTCTCCCTCGACCATATTCCAGACACTGGTATCCCAATCGCGGAGTTCCGACACCATCGGTGCGAGTCGATCAAGCCGGTCCAGCGGAACAGAGCCACTGTCGAGTCGGTACTCTTCCAGCTCCGCGCGGATCTGCTCAGTTCTCAGATAAGCCAGTCTGGCCTCCAGACGTCTCACCATCGCGCGGTAGTCGGCGACATTGGGCGAACCAGGGTCGGAAGCTATTTCCGCCTGTATTTCCTGGCGCAATGCCAGGCTGGTTTCAAAGTCGTCCGCTCTTGCAAGATCGGCGTCGGTCCAGCGCGGCGGCGCCACGACACAGCCAGTCACCACAATCAACAATCCAAGAACAAAAATCCGCTGCATCGAAATCCCCTCTCGTTGTGCTGCTATGATTCCAGCCTATGGTACAGCACAAGCGAAGCCGCTACCATTAGCGACTGGCAGGACTGAAAACTCCAGTCCACAGGCGAAATCTCAGCTTCAAAGGGGAGGCATGAAACTCTCGAGCGCCTACGTAACCGATCCCGGCCCTACTCGAGCACGGAACGAGGACGCCTGCCTGGTTCTGGACAGTCCAACCTGCTTCCTGCTCTCTGACGGCATGGGCGGCGGCCCGGATGGCAAGCTGGCCAGCCAGATTATCTGCGCTGTCGCAGCCGAGCAGCTCAAAAGAGGCGCTGCACTCGACGCTTCCGTGCTTGGTGCGCACAACGCACTCCGCATGGATTGCACCCGTCGAACCGGCGATACTCAGGCCGGAGCCACCCTGGTCGCCTTGCTCATTCAGGGCAACCGCTACGACTTAGCCTGGGTTGGCGACAGTCGAATTTATCGATTCAACGACGCGTTATTGCAGTTGACGGCCGATCACTCAATCGTCGAGGGGTTACTCGCCAGTGGCGCCATTTCACCGGATGAAGCAAGCAATCACCCCTACGCTAACTCACTAACCCAGGTGCTTGGAAAGACCGCCACGGATGCGCTGGAAATTGAGACGATGAGCGGGCGTATCCATTCAGGTGACCGTTTCCTGCTCTGTTCCGACGGACTGCATGGCAAACTGGGCCAGAGCGAGATCACGGACATTCTCGAGAAGCGCCTTGCCGCGGCAGCGACCGCGCGACTACTGGTATCCGAGGCACTGAAGCGCGATGCAGATGACAACGTTTCAGCCATGGTCGTCGACGTAATAGGAAATACTGGCCAGGCAGTGTAATGATCGAAATCAAGGGGTACAAGATCGTCAAGCAACTCGGCCGCGGCGGCATGGCTTCAGTCTATCTCGCCTTGCAGGAGTCGCTCGATCGATATGTCGCCCTGAAGGTGCTTTCTCCACACCTGAGCACCGAGAATACCTTTTGTGACCGCTTCATGCGCGAAGCGCGAATCGCCGCCCGTTTTTTGCACCGTAGCATCGTCGGCATCTACGACATCAACAGCCAGGATGGCCGCCCCTACATGGCCATGGAGTATTTGCCCGGGGGCACCTTAGGATCTCGGATGAAGACGCTCAGCGTCGATGAAAAACTTGTGGTTGCGGCGGAAATCGCTGACGCGCTGGACTTCATGCACCGGCAGTCCTTTATCCATCGTGATGTCAAGCCGGACAACATCATCTTCCGGGCTGATGGCAGCGCCGTTATCACTGACTTCGGCATCGCCCGCGCAGCCAATTCAGCGACACGCATGACCCTCACTGGCTCGATCCTGGGCACTCCCCATTACATGAGCCCGGAGCAAGCGCGAGGCAAGAAAATCGGCTCCCAATCGGATCTCTACAGTCTGGGTGTTGTGCTGTTCAAAATGCTGGCCGGCAAACTGCCCTACGATGCCGAAGACCAGTTCAGCATCTGCGCGATGCACGTCAACGAACCCATCCCCTCATTGCCTTCCGAGCTCGCCCGTTTTCAACCCGTTATCGACCGCTTGCTGGCCAAGGAGCCTGAAGATCGGTACCCCACAGGTGAGGCAGCGCGAAAAGCGCTGGAAGAAATCGTCGGGACGGACTTGCTCATTCTCAGGACTGCGGCCATTACGCCTGACCCCGAATCCATCAAGCAGCAAGAGAGCACCGCAACCAGAATTCAGACAAACGCGAGGAATACAGAGAATAAAACGCCGACGACCCAGCGCGGAGAAAGCACCGGGCCGACAGGCAGCGTTGCGCAAGACAGCGAACAGAGCGAATACACCCGAACCCAGCCTACCGGAGACCTGATAGATGAGCCAGAGCAACAAACCATGGAGACGCTGGCGCCGCAGCCGATTCCAGGCTGGAAAAAACCACTCCTTGGTGCAGCAGGGAAAATCTCCAGCTTCATTCTGACTTTGCTTGCCCTTGTTCGAATCCGATATGCCGTGGCAATCCGTCGCCTGGCGGCGGCTGGCGGCTTCAAAGCCTTGCTGAAACTTTCCGGCAAACGCCTGAGCACCGCCTGGCTTGGACCCGACGGAGTATTGCGCCGGCCACAGAAGGCACTGTCGAAAATTTCGTCAACCGAAGTCTGGGCACCGATCGCCCTATTTCTGGC